>NZ_SZPP01000002.1:0-93979 GCF_030263775.1 Candidatus Jettenia sp. AMX1 | reverse complement strand
CAATCCCTTTCAGTGTATACAACTAAAAAATTCGCTTTCCTCATATATCTCAACACCTTAGGACTTTATTTTGACTTTACTTTAGTAAAGTCACGCTAGCAAAAGGTTTGATGTTATGGTTTACCGGCCGGACGCGGGGTGGCTGCTCTTCTGGTAAGAAATTTGATTAACGCCTGATCTAGCGGTGTCGAGGTATCAATAAGCAGGTAGTCTATTTGATTCTCATAACAGGTTTGTCTGAATTGCTCAATAAAACGATTAATTTCGGAAAGATACTGCTCTTTCATAGACTTAGGCTCTGCCAGAATTCGCCTTTCGTCTTCCATGGACTCAAAAAAAGTAATGGTCTCAAAAGGAAACGTCAGTTCATATGAATCGAGTATATGGAATAAAATAATATCATTTTTCTTAAATTGAAAAGATTTTAATTGATGCACTATTTTTTCAACATCATCAAAAAAATCAGATATAACAATAAGCAAAGAACGCCGCCCAATCTTTTCAACAAATTCTTTTAGTACATCGCCAATATTTGATTTACCTGCTGTCTTTACCTCTGTCAGAACATTTACCAGGGCATGCAGGTGCGTAATGCGGGATCGCGGGGGAATGTATTGCAATACCTTATCGCTAAAGCTGATTAACCCAACAAGGTCAGACTGTTTTAATAAGAGATAGGCCAATGATGCTGCAAGGGTAGCGGCATATTCAGATTTACTCACACCGGTCGATTTATACCCCATTGACCCGCTCGTATCAAGGAATATATAGCATTTAAGATTGGTTTCTTCCTCAAACTGCTTAATGTAATATTTATCTGACCTTGCATGTACCCTCCAATCAATGTGTTTTATCTCATCTCCCGGAGAATATTCTTTGTGTTCGAGAAATTCTATACTGGAACCTTTAAAAGGACTTTTGTGAATACCCGACAATGCCCCATCTACAATAATTCTTGCGCGCAACTCCAGATTGGCAATTTTTGATAACGTTACGGGATCAAAAGGATTTTCTGCCATAAAAACAAGACCGGATAAGCCAAAAATAAAAATCAAATACGATTATACATTACGATTTTATCCCATTTTTCTAAATTGTATAGGAATTTTCGTTTTTTGGCAAGGTTTACAAAGGATAACAGGATAACTCCAAAGATAAAAATTCCGGTATTCCCTTTTCTAAAGGGAATTCGAGGAGGATTACCTGTCCTTACGGTTCTCTCCAGAGAATTGCACATTATTTCTTTTGATTATGTGTGCTCTTTTACGGTATCAAGTAATTGGTCGATGATGTGTAAGGACGACTTTCCTTCAGCCTCAGCGTGGAAGTTCGTGATAATGCGGTGTTGTAAGATAGGCCTGGCAATTGCCCTGACGTCATTGCAGGTAACAGCGTATCTACCGTTCAACAAGGCACGTGCCTTGCCTCCGAGAATAAGATATTGAGAGGCACGGGGTCCTGCTCCCCAGTTAATCCACTTTTTTATAAAATCAGGCGCACTTGGGTCCTCCGGCCTGGATGCCCGTACCAATCTTACGGCGTACTCGATAACATAATCCGCGACAGGCACTCTGGTAACAAGGTCTTGAAGCTCCTTGATTTCTTCCGGATTAAAGATCTTCTCTACCGTTGGCTTAAAAGCCGATGTAGTTGTTCGTACAATTTCAACTTCTTCTTTTTGAGAGGGATACTGGACATTGATCTGAAACATAAATCGGTCCAGTTGCGCCTCGGGCAAGGGGTACGTACCTTCCTGTTCAATAGGATTTTGGGTAGCAAAGACGACAAAGGGAAGGTCAAGCCCATAGGTAGTGCCGCTGGCGGTGACTTTATATTCCTGCATTGCCTGTAACAACGCTGCCTGTGTTTTTGGCGGTGTACGGTTGATTTCATCGGCAATGAGAATATTTGAGAAGATAGGGCCTTTGATAAATTTAAAAAATCTTTTCCCGGTAGCATGATCCTGTTCTAATATATCAGTTCCTGTGATATCCGCAGGCATGAGATCAGGGGTAAATTGTATACGATTAAATTTCAGATTTAAAACTTCTGCAAGGGTGCTGACGAGAAGTGTCTTTGCAAGTCCCGGTACCCCCACAAAGAGGCAATGTCCTTTACAAAACAGGGCTATAAGGAGATCTTCAACCACCTTCTCTTGCCCTATAATAACCTTTGCAATTTGTTTTTTTATTTCTAAACTTCCCTTAACTATCTTATCGATAGCCTGAAGGTCTGTTTTCTCAATTTCATTCACAGTCATAATTTATCATAAAAAATAAAAAGAGCGCTGGTGCCGAAGCTGCTCAGATAAGCCCAAAACTGAGCATGTTAAAACCAAGGCTTTTCCCCGACACCGACGCTTTATATGTTTTTAATCTACCAAATATTAACCTGTTTGTGAATGAAAATCTAAAATTTATGGAATCTATCAACGGACAGGCAAGATGGAAATTTCAGGAAAGAAATACTATAGCGGTACACTGACTAAAAATGCAAGTAATTTTTATCATAATGAATGTAAAACACCATCTTGTAAAATTTTTCTTCTGAACAACATTGCCATAGCTCTTGCACTGCGTTCCGGAGAGGGATAAACAGGAAACATGCGTTCTTCAAGTAACTGTTTTACCTTCATAGTAAATACACCGCCTACGGTACAAATAACGCCAGGTTTTCCTGATACTTTCATCGTATCAGCAATGTGATCTACTACCTTTTCTGTCATACCCTGCGGAGCCATAAGGGGTATGATAATAGCGGCATCATATTCATCACTTTCGGCCATGCAAGTATGTATCGCAATGCGATAATCTTCATCAGAGGCGCTTCCTGTTAGATCAACAGGATTATTAACTACGTAGAATTTTGAGAGCCTGCTTCTCAACTTCTCTTTTAACTGACGGGATGGAGGCGGGACTTCCAAACCATTCTCCGAACAGTGATCGGCTACAATAACGCCAAAACCACCGCCGTTTGTAACAATCAAGATCCGATTCCCTTTCGGCGGATTTTGCATGGAAAGCGCTTTGACACCATCAATAAACTCCTCAAGACCGTTTGCTTCAATAATACCTGATTTTAAAAACGCAGCCTTATAGATTTCATACTTTCCTGCGATAGCCCCTGTGTGAGATTTGGCAGCAGCGATGCCTGCCTCCCCCTTCCCAACCTTTAATACTACAATAGGTTTTTTCTTTGAGCATGCCCTGGCCACTTCAATAAACTTTCGCCCATGATCAACTGATTCCATGTAGAGAGCAATAACTTTTGTAGAACTGTCACTGGTTAAGAAAGGCAAAAGGGCAGATTCTCCGACATCAATTCTATTTCCATAATTTATCATTCTGGCTATGCCTAACCCTTCCTGTGTTGCCAGATCTAAGAGTGCGATAGCAAAGGCGCCGCTTTGAGAAAGGATCGATAGTGAGCCTTTTTTCGGCTTACTTACCCTTTCTCCCGGCAAGAAGGAGGTAGTAAAATTTGTATAATTATCGAAAACACCCAGGCAGTTAGGTCCGATGATTCGGATTTTGTTTTCAATCGCAATTTGCCTGATCTTTTCTTCCATCTCAATACCTTCCGGACCCATCTCCCGAAAACCAGCGCTGATGATTATAGAATAATGGATTTGCTTCAGGGCATGCTGCTTCAAAATATCCAATACAAATAAGGCAGGTACAGCGATCACCGTTAATGCTATTTCATCGGGGATATCAAGTATTGAAGGAAAACATCTTAAACCAAAGACATTCCCGTATTTCGGATTAACGGGATATATCCTACCGCCAAACCCCATATCAAGAAGATTTTTTACAATAATACCGGGAAGACTTCCGGGTTTTTCTGTAGCACCAATAATTGCAACCGATGAAGGATTGAAAAAGGTTTCCATGTAATTTTATTTATTCGATGAAATCGCCGTAAGTAAATCTTTTATTTCCTGATCATCCGCTTTTAGCGTAAGGGCATGGCTTAACATTTTCCCCGCAAGTTCAAATTGATGCATACGATAATAGGCAATACCAAGCATTTTATATGCTTCTGCTGATTTGTCGTCTATCTTAACAATTTGCCCGCATTCAGAGATTACTTTTTCCCAATGGTTACTCCCTAAGTAAATATTGGCTAAAAGCAAACGGATACGTATATATCGGTGATGAGGATGCATCTCGTTGAACATTTGAATAATCTGTTCTGCATCAGCATCTTTACCCTGAGTAACCAGCGTACTAGCCAGGTTATGCGTATACATAGGCTCTTTCGGGTTTATTTCCACTGCCTTTTTAAATTCGATGACGGCTTCTTCATACATCTGCTTTTTGTTAAGAATAACCCCGAGTTTATTATGATTGCCTGGCTCTGCCGGATTAAGCTCAATAGCTCTCATTGTGAAAATACTAGCTCTCTCCCAATCACCTTTTTGCAAAAAAATATTGGATAAACGCTCCACATAAGGTAATTCATAAGGCCGAATCAGATATGCCTGATAAAGTTCTTCAATTGCAGAATCAAAATCACCTTTTCCAGCATACAAAGAAGCAAGATTGCTATGAAAAGGGGCTTGAAATGCATCCATCTCGATAGCCTTTTTATAACAGGTAATAGCATCGTCTATAGTATCCCGTTTAAAATTTTCAGCTAACATTTGATATATTACGCCTAGCTGGAAAAAGCTTAAAAAATGTTCTGGAATTAACTGTAAAGAATTATTGGCCTCATCGTACGTACCCTGTATCCATACCTCGTTTTTTGTTTTAAATGCCATTTGTATATATACCCTGCACAGTTCATCGCGATAGAATGTCTCGTATGGATTGAGATGTATAGCATGTTTCATAAGATAGAGTCCTTTTTCTACTTTACCGTGAGCGTTTTCATCCTCAAACCCAAAGACCCTCCTTCCATATTCAAAGTATGCATCTGCCCTGTAGACCCGAATAACGAAGATGAGAATGAAGCCTAATACCGTCAGCACAATTCCACAACATAGCCATCTGGAAAAGTTGGAAATTCGGGAAATTGTGAAAGCAGGAGTTTGAATATATTGATTTTTCCCATTACCTGGACTTTGCAGCTTCGCATCTTTCCGGAATTTTCCAGTTATTACCCATTCCTCTCTCTCTTGCATCTTTATTATTGAGATACAGAGTCCCATCATTATCCAAAAGAGCATAACAATAGGTGTATTTCCAAAACTAAACTCATTTTGAATGAGATAACAAAGTACTCCCGTTAAAAGCCCCAGCATGAGCAATTTGTTTTCACTTGTTAACTTTTTGTAATTTTTACCAATATATATTCCAAAGGCTGCCAGCAGCCATAGGTAAGTACCCAGGCCAAAAATACCACGAGTGACGACCGTATCGAGAATATCATTGTGAATTCTATCCTGTCTCGGAAAAGGAAACCCCCGGTCACTTTCTCGCAGTGAAAATACCTTTGCAAGGTTTTTTTGGTAAATAATACCTATAGTATCTGGTCCAATACCAAAAACAGGGTAATCTTTCATAATCTCAAGAGCAGCCAGGTATTGGAATATGCGGGAAAAAGATGAACCGGCAACGGACAAGTGGGCAGTAATCCACGGCCTTGATTTATTTTGCGTATTATCAAAATCCGGCAATTCCTTCGATTCTCCTTTACTCACGGAAGATTCGGGTGAATCGGCTGCCTTTACATCAGCGGTAAAATGCTTAATAACCGAGGTTTCATGCCTTACGTTAAATGCTACCCCGATAAGGATATATAAAACAATGAGAATTACATTTTTATATCTTTTCGTAAGGCGCCATTTGGAAACAAAAAAGAACAGAGGAATTAATCCTCCAAGAAGCGCCACAAAACATGCGCGGGTATTGGTAAGCCAAAAGGTAGTGTAAATAATCAAGGATAACGCAAAAAAAAACCATACGATATAAGGACTTCTTACCGGAGGTGATTCTTTTCGTTCGAAAGAGTTACCCAAAAATAAGACAACGGCTAATGGTAAAGCCATAACAAGGTAGGTCGAAAAAAATACGGGATTCCCAAAGGTTGAGAATACCCGGCGGGCTTCAAAACTACTCCATTTGAACATATCAAACCCGATATGCTGTGCAATTCCATAGCATGATGAGATGGCAGCGCCGGTGATAATTGAGATTAACAGGAAATAAAACCTTTTTTTTGTCGTTACAAAATTGACCGTAGTATAAAAAAGAAAGATATAACATACCGTGGCAGTTAAACCCTCAAAACGCTTGTAGGTGCCAAAGAGACTCATTATGGGGTTTATAGAGAGAATTGATGAAATAATAAAAACTCCTATATAGGCGAGGATAGGAATATCTATTGAAGTATGTGAACAGGTAAGATGAGAATTCAAAGCAAACATGATCGACCATACAAAGAGAATGGCTATCGTTAACAAATAGAGAGCAGTCACCTTGCTAAGGTCGAAAACACTGTAAAGGCGGATATCGAAGAACAGAGGTACGATAATAACGGCAGCCAATAATAAACTTATTATCACTGTATCACCCTGTACCATTATGTTTTTGAAAATATTTTTTATTTTATTCTCATTCATATTCCTGATTGCCAAATTTAGCAATATTTTAAGTATCAATCTATTAAAAATGAAATACTATTTTCATACTATATCATGAAAAATAAAAAATATAAACTATTCCTTTTTTTAATTAAAAGTAAGATCTCGTATGATTACCATTTATCACAGGAAAATTTTTGTAGTTCAAAAGAATAATAATTTCCTTGATTTTTGGTTTATAAATTGACATATTAAGGTCAAAATAGTAGTGCGGTAAATATTCGACAAAGGTAAACTCCGAGTGATCGGAGGACGCAAAGTAAAGGGTCTTGTAACCGTGGATAGTGTTCGTAAACAGTGTCAGTATAAATAACAGACACTTACACTTATAACTGACACGATAGAAATAAGATAGCCTTACTGCCGAAGATATTTTCCATGAATATCTTTGCAGTAAGGCTTTTTTGTTTTCAGGAATAGTTTTAAAAATTGTAGTTACTCGGTACTCCGTAAAATGTTCCTGAGATTTATGGCCACTTATTCATGAACAGGAGGTGATACAAATGACCTGAAAAACATTGAAATGAATTGCTTAAGTCAAAACTGAGTAAAGTATTTTCCCTATTTTAAAGAAACATGCATGATATTCATGAAGAAAAAGAAATGAAAGGATTTTTTCTCTTGCGTAATACAACCTTAAATAAAGGAAAAGGCAATGAAAAATGTAAAAATATGTATATCGTTTATTTCTCTGTTTTCTCTGGGAACGATGGGAAGCTTATCCATTGCAGCAGACACCGAAGGTGTTAGTTATATATATCAGGGAAAAAATTTTATTGTAACAAATAACAATAGCACAATCCTTCGGGTAGAACCAACGCCTCCCCCCTCTGCATCAGCATCACCCTGCACCAGCGACTCTCCCTGTCTCTATGATGACCTTCCTGCAGGACTAGCTCCTTATGCTCTTACCGGTGGAAGTTGGCCCATCGCTGGCTTTACCTACAGCTTTGGAAATACCAGTCCTGATATCTCCTGGGCATCGGAGCGGGGAGTTATAGGACAGGCATTCGGACTCTGGTCAAATGTAGCAGAGGTTAAACCAACAGAAGTTGCAGACGGTGGGGCTAACTCATGTGCTGGTGACATCCGTATCTGGTGGGGAGCAGGAGACCATGGTGACGGATATCCTTTTGACGGACCCGGCGGTGTGCTGGCACATGCGTGGTATCCACCACCCGTCAATGGGGGATGTATTGCTGGCGATGTCCACTTTGATGAAGATGAAACATGGGTAACTCCAACCTATGGTGGGGCAGGGATTGATTTGCTTACCGTCGCGGCACATGAAATCGGACATTCCCTCGGATTGGCACATTCCTCTGATCCCAATGCCCTTATGTATCCTTTTTACACGGGAAGAAAACCTTATCTTTCGTATGATGATATTGCAGGTATTTATGCGATTTATGGATCCAGGCCAGAAGATGTGATTATTCAGATTGAATCTGTTTCAATTCCAGCTCCTGGCTCCGGAAGTTTCAGACTTCGTGAAAAAGATGTAAAGGTACAGCTCAGACAAAAAGGAACTGCAAACTATACGACTCGCCATTTACCTACCGCAGATACAGATACGGGTGGGTCAAAAGCCGATGTAGATGGTGTACTTTCACGCGATCCTTTTGTTTCCCAATTTGACGGTTATTGGTGGCATATAGGAGATCTTTATCGGGCACAACACAGACTCTCCAGTTCATATAAAGATATTGATCAGGTCAAGGTCACTTTGACTATTTCAGATAATATTCTTCTGGGCCCGGAGACCCTTCGCGTTTCTCTCAATGGAATTGTAGTTGGGGATATTGTGGTTAATCCGGGAGACGCCTCTAAGGTTGCTACATTTAATGTGAGATTTGTAAATCCAAAGAACAGCAGCAGGGATATAGGAACAAATTTTTATAATGAAGGAAAGCATTAAATGTGGCTAGCAAAGTATAAAAAGGAAAAAAGGAAGAGGGGGATTTTCCTCCTCTTCCTTATTCTATATTTATGGAGTTTTTCCTCCACACCAGCATATAGTATTATGTTGAGGATGGATAACTCAGAACTTATTGCCCGTTCTGATCTCGTTATATACGGAGAGGTTAAAGAGATTCATTCAAAGGGAGACAACCGGGAGGCTATTATTTTCGTTGAATGTATACTTAAGGGAAAACCCACTGCCGGTGCGGAGATAAAAGTTATTTTCTCGCCGGGAATGGAAGATAGTCCTGTCTTTGAAACCAACGAACGCGTCCTCCTCTTTTTGACAAAAAGCGACTCAGAACTATTTATGACGGTAGGAGGTATTCAGGGAAAATTTTCTTTTGGTAAATCTCAATAAAAACAGGAATACAACCTTTCTCATTTCCACAAAACGTATCTTCGCCAAAAAGCGGGAAACGAGAATCTCTGGCGATGTAAGGATATGCAATGGGACATAGATTAACACAGATAAGTACCAAGAAACTGCAGCAAGCAAAGAAGAGAAATCATAGTGATCAATATTTACCAGGAAAACACTCACGGAGTCGATGTAGGGCAAGGCTTTACAGGTTGTCCGAGAATGTAATTAAGAATTTTAAGGATACCATTTATTATTCATATCATATTTACAAGCACAATATATCGTATGCTAATTTTAAAAATCTTAATTCTCGGACAACCTGTAAAGCCTTGCCATACATCACCTCCTGTTTTTTATGAGAAGAGACCGTAAATGAGAGAACAACAACCAACGGTGTTTCTTTATTATAATAGGTCTAACATTATTTTGAATAATTACCCTCTTCTTTACCTCTCTCAACGCTTTTCCGAATTAAACTTCTTAAAAGAAAACTGCGGTTGGTACCGCCCAGGAGATTTTTTAAGTTATCGTACACGGCAGGGTCTCCTATCAGAGCACCAAGAGTACCTTCTCCTTTCTCAACCCCTGCCATAATTTCTTTAAGAGATTCAGAAGTTGAGATTAAATCTTCCATGACCTGTTTTCCTTTGGGGTCGTAGATAAGAGAATGAAGCAATCCTTCACCTTTTTGAAGGGCCTTCGCACTCTCATTAAGAGATTCAGAAGTTGCAGCAAAATTCTCCAAGAGTTGTTTTCCCTTAGGATCATACATAAGTGAATAAAGCAGGCCGTTTCCCGTCTGAAAAGCCCTCAAACTCTCATTCAGCGATACTAAAGTACTATTTAATAATTCTACAAAATTACCTTCTTCCAGTTTTTTGGAGATATTTGAAAAGGATTCAATGACACTCGTACTATTTTCAATAACTGCGGTATAGTCTACCGGTTCTGTACTTTTTATAAAATCTCCATCTTTTACCACAGGTTCGTGACAGGGACCAGACGATATCTCTACATAAGAATCCCCCGTTACATAACTCAGCCATTTAATAGTGGCAGTAGAGTCTGTAGTTATATTCTTTTTGACTGAAGTATCGATCCGGAGCGATACCACAATTCCTGTACAAGGCAGTTCATCGGGCAGGAAAATATCATTCACATAACCTATTCCTACACCCATAAACCTTACCGGGGCGCCGGCTTGTAATCCATACACATTTGAGAATTTTGCCTTTATCGTGATCTGAGACTTAAAATATCCCTTCTGACTGCCAAGGATAAACACCATAATAATAAAGCCCGTTAACGTTAGCAGGGTAAAAAGCCCTGCCCGTAATTCAGCAAATCGTTCTCTTGCCATACACGCCCCTTTTACTCACAAATATTACCACTGATAAAATCTCTTACTACCTGAATATCTGATGTTATAAGCTCATTCCAGGTACCAACAGCAACAATCTTCCCCTCGTAAAGCATTGCAATCCGGTTAGAAACGGTTTTAACACAGTGCAGGTCGTGGGTTACTACAACGGAGGTTATCCCTAACTTCTTTTGTAAATCAATAATCAGTTCATTAATCCGTTGAGCAGTTATGGGATCTAATCCCGTTGTGGGTTCATCATACAGAATAATATTGGGATCCGTTGCAATTGCCCTGGCCAGTCCAACGCGCTTCCTCATACCACCGCTTAATTCATTTGGCATCTTGTTTTCAATACCGCCTAATCCTACAAGATACAATTTTTCGGCTACCCGTTCACGAATCTCCTTCTCCGTCAATTTTAGATGTTCCCGGAGCGGATAGGCAATATTTTCAAATACCGTAAGCGAATCAAAAAGCGCAGCTCCCTGAAACAGCATCCCCACGTGCTCCCGTAGCTCAATCAGTGACTCTTCATTCATTTGAGTTACCGTATTACCCAACACGATAATATCCCCTCTATCGGGTATTACAAGGCCAATAAGCTCCTTCAGAAGCACACTTTTCCCTGATCCACTACCTCCAAGAAGGGACATAATTTCACCTTCTACTATAGACAGGTTAATGCCGTTGTGGACTAAAATTCCATTAAATGATTTATACACATCTTTAAATTCAATAATTACTTTTGGCATGAGATCAGGACGCAGATTTTCACCAATAAACGCAGAGAATTATTTTCTAAAATCCACAAAGGGGAATCATAGCGAATATTTACGCTTATTCTCAAACCCTTCTATAATTTTCAGGAAGATATGGTTTAAGAGCGCCATTGTCAAGAAACTCTGTTTCATGAACAGATATTTTTTATCTGTGCTATCTGTGTTCAAACTATAAAATTAAAAAAGAATCAGAAATAATTTTGTCAGAAAAAAGTCTGAAATCAAGATCAAGATTGATATAGTGACAACAGTAATTGTTGTAGAACGTCCCACACCCGTGGTACCTCCTGTAGTTTTTAATCCAAAATAACAACCAACTACAGCGATAATTATTCCAAAAAATACTGTCTTCCCAACACCGCTTAATAAATCTGAAACTGTAATGGTATTTAAGACGGAATTGATATAGAAAGTATAGTCTATATCAAGCTCGAACAAGGCAATAATCATACCGCCAAAAATACCAACAATATTAGCAGTAACCGTGAGGAGAGGAAGGGTAACCATAGCTGCGATTATCTTTGGAGTCACCAGTTTTTTAACAGGACTTGCCCCTAATGCCCGCATAGCATCGATCTGCTCCGTTACCTGCATGGAGCCGATCTCTGCCGCAATACCAGACCCCACTCTTGCGCCAACCATAATAGATGCCATAACAGGCCCCAACTCTCTGACAAGGGAAAGAGAAACTACACCGCCAACATAAATCTCTGCGCCGTACATACTCAACCCGTAGATTGTTTGAAGGGCCATCACCATCCCTGTAAACAGCGCAATAAGATCAACCAACAAGAGCGAACCGGCTCCAAAATTATCAATCTCCCGGAGCACGAGCTTCAGGTTAAATGGGGGTAAAAAGATACCGGTAAATCCCTTAATCGTCAGTAAAGTTACCTGCCCTACAGAAAGGATAAATTTCTTAACAGCAACATCGATAGACAAGAGGATATTCATTTGAAATAGTATTTACTAATACATAGCTTCTTGCCCGCGCAAGAATGACACCAGTAATAGGTTCACGTTTTTAAAGTTGGTTATATTTAAAGGTTTCTACCATATTTTCAAAATCGCTCTGTGCATAATGAAATAAATCAAGGGGAGCCCAGTACATCAGGTCATAAATTTTATTATCTGTCTCAATAACGTAAGAATCAATTTTTAAGGTATAATCATCTATTTTCGATGTCAAAATAGTATGTATTGCCTTTTGATTACCTACTACTACAGACTCCTTCACAAATATTTCCTTGTCTTTCATTCCAATAAAAAGTTGTTTATTCAGCATTTCCAGAGAAAATTCCTTACTTTTTCTATCGCTGGAAATGAGGGCAATCATAGCGTTATATTGCTTATTCCACAAGACCATATCTGCATCGCTTGTCTTAACTGGTTCCCATCCTTTTTCAGGAATGTGTACCGTATATTCTTCTTCCGGAGAGGAAAAGATATTATCTCTGATTTGTAATGAAGCACAACCAGGAAGGGAGAAATTTAAAATAATATAAAGAAGGCACGAGACACTCAACCAGTGGGTCACACTTTTCTTTCGAAATAAACTCAACAATGTTACTCCTTATCGTTTACTCTATCCTTTGCGATTACCAATATGGTCAATCTTAAAAGGTAAATTGCCTCGCTAGCTCAATCATCTTCCGAGTGAACAAACCGAAGACTTCAGTTATAGTACTCTCTGTATGAAACTGAACATACCGCATTCAACCCTGAAGGGATGAAATGATTCTAGAAGCTATTCCAAAACCTATTCTGTACGGGAACTTCTCTCTATCTTCAAATGATTCTGGATACGAGATTGAGGTTTTGGGATTCCAGACCGGGTGGTACGGACAAACGGGTTTGTCCGTGCTTATTTACCTACGTACATGGATATGGATTACAAAACACTGACAAACAAAGTTTGTCAGTGCCACCCCGGAAACCGGCTTACATCTCTCTATAATCATGACATCCCTACGGGATTAAGTAAAGTAGAGACGCAACATCTTACATCTCCAAAATCCTGCGTCTGTACCATTGCAACATCGTGTGTCTCTGCGCTTAACGTTGAGAAATTTTCAATTCCGTAGAGCACCCTTTAGGGTTGCCTGGCAAGGCTAAAGCCGCGCCTTACATCGACCCTGCGAGTGTTTCCATGGTAAATATTGATCACGATACCGGAGGGTATGAGGTTTACAAAACTTCATCTCCGCCACACACTGTCTGGTTTTCAATCGTTGACCACTATATCTGCCCTTATACCATTAGATTTCATCCTGTCAAGTCTTTTTTCCAAAAGGAATACCATCAATTTTATGTAACATACTTGACATATGATTACTATTCATTTACCATAAGTGAATTATGATCTCAGTCGATACAGCCATAAAGATCGTTACCGATAAAACAGAACCGTTGCAGTCGAGGGCAGTGCCCTTTGAGAATACTATGGGGCTTTGTCTTGCCCAGGATGTGCAATCAGACATTGATATGCCGCCTTTTGACCGCTCAGCAATGGACGGCTATGCCATTATTGCAGAAGATACCGCTCACGCACCTGTTGAATTAACAGTTATTGAGAGCATCGCCGCGGGGTACATGCCCACAAAAAAGGTATCGCACGGACAGGCGTCCAAGATTATGACAGGAGCCGCCGTACCGGAAGGGGCTAATGCTGTGGTTAAGTTTGAGGAAACAGAGGACATTCAGACAGATAATCGCGTAAAGATTCTCAGATCTATTGATAAAGGGAGTAACATTTCAAAAAAGGGTGAAGATATTCAGATAGGGCAGACAGTACTATACAAAGGCATGGTTATCAGACCCCAGGAAATTGGTATCCTCGCTTCTGTAGGAAAATCATACGTTGAAGTGTTTCCCACGCCGACGATAGGTATTATTTCTACCGGCAGTGAACTCGTGGACGTTGAATCGAAGCCCTCTGTTGCACAGATCAGAAACAGCAACGGTTATTCCCTTGCTGCACAAGCCAGGCGTTTAAAGGCAGATGTCGAGATACTTGGTATTGTTAAAGATACGAAAGAGGAAATCTCCGGCATGCTACAAAAAGGCCTAAAGAAAGATATTTTAATCCTTTCCGGAGGTGTCTCTATGGGAGAGTATGACCTGGTGGGAGAGGTAATGAAGGATTTACATACTCAAATCTATTTTGAGAAGGTAGCGTTGAGGCCTGGAAAACCTGTTATTTTTGGCAGAAAGGATAAGACGCTAATCTTTGCGTTACCGGGAAATCCGGTTGCTTCTTTCGTCACCTTTGAATTGTTTATTTATACTGCTATCCGGAAAATGATGGGATTCTCAAATCCACAGAGAATAACGATACAGGCAACGTTGGAGACAGATATCTTCGTTAAAAGGAAACGGCGCGAATACCGGCCTGCGCTCTTCTGCGCGCGAGATAATACATGGAAGGTTTCACCGGTAGAATGGCATGGCTCGGCCGACCTGTTAGCCACTACCAGGGCCAATTGCCTCCTTATCGTCCGTGAGGATGCGCAAAAACTCGCTGCCGGGCAATTGGTTGATGTTATTCTTCTTGATTAAGAGATTCTAGATACCCAAAGAAATTACAAAACCTTGCATACAACAAATTTTTTAAAAGTCTTTATCCTTTCCTTTCTTACTATCATTCTCTTATGTCTCTCCTTTCCACCGGCAGATTTGGGTTATTTAGCATGGATTGCCTTTGTGCCATGGTTCATTCTTATCCGAACTGAGGAAAAATACGTTTATCTTAGCGCCTTGTTTACCGGCGCAGCATTCTTCTTTATTCAGCTTTCATGGTTACGCCATGTCACCATTATTGCCTGGGTCTTACTCAGTTTATACTGTTCTGCATATTTTGTCCTTTTTACACTCTGTACCCGGTTCATTATCGTTAAGCTGAGATTGCCGCTTGTTATTGTCGCACCCTGCTTATGGGCTGCATTGGAATTTATACGATCATTTTTTCTCTCGGGGTTTCCGTGGTTCTTTATCGGGCATACCCAATATACCTATCTACCGCTCATACAAATCTCTGATATTGCGGGTGTCTATGGAGTTTCTTTTATCATCATTACGGTGAATGCATGTATTGCGGATTTTATAATCTATCGCTTTATTAAGCGCAATGAAATAATCCCTTTTCCAGACCGGAAATTTCTCTTTTTTGGTCTGATCGGTATCTTCCCTTTCGTATTGTTAGCAGCCACCGTATTTTATGGTCTTTATTGGCTTAAGAATTATAAACCACAGGAGGGCCCTGTCGTATGTATGGTGCAAGGAAATATACCTCAGGATTTAAAATTTGAACCCACGGAGGAAGATCAGATTGATATTTTAAAAAAGTATTCCGGTTTATCAATGAGCATGAAAGGCAAGGTGATCGATCTCCTGGTATGGCCAGAGACTATGGCGCCGGGCTTACTCAATATTGACCCCAAACTCACAGGAAGAAAGATTGACATGTTATCACAGATTACTGCTATGCAACTAGCGCAGGATTTAAATACCAATTTACTTTTAGGAGCCATTGCATTAATCCTTGATGGAAAAGAGCAACGGTATTTTAACAGCGCCTATTACTATAGTAAGGAAGGAAAATTCATAGATCGCTATGATAAGATCCATCTTGTACCGTTTGGAGAATTTACTCCATTGAAAGAGTATTTCCCGTTCCTTGCCGGCATGGTACCTTACGAGATTGGGTTAACCCATGGCCAAAGGAGGGTATTATTTCGTTTAGATACAGGAAAGAACGGGTGTTTTACCTTTGGTTCATCTATCTGCTATGAGGATACGGTGCCCTCTTTAATACGCAAGTTCAAAATGGATGGCGCCGATTTTATGCTGAACATAACAAATGACGGTTGGTTTCGAAACAGTGCAGAACTTGATCAACATCTCGCCATTATGGTATTTCGGGCAGTCGAAAACCGTATTTGCATGGCACGCGCAGCTAATACCGGAATATCTTCTTTTGTAGCGCCTGACGGTACTATTTATGCGAAATTAACAGATCAAAAAGGAAGGTATAGAGAAATAAGTGGCACACTTACAGATTCTATAAAATTAATAGAAAAACAGAATACTATCTATACGAATTGTGGTGATTGGTTTTCAATCCTTTGTACAACAGCATCAGGCATCATGCTTTTACTCTCTCCTTTCAAAAAGACACTTTCCCCTTGACATTTTATAAATACTAAACGTATAATCTGACCTCTAGAAGGTAACTATAAAAAACAAGAATACTTGTGAAAAATTGTTAAGAAATAAATACTACAATCCTCAGAAATATTCGGCCTGTAAAAAGGCGTAAAAAAATAAATCTTTGTAAAAACCGATACTATTTTCTCACTAATAACCGATAATGCATCCTTTAGACTTCTTATTAGGTTTCGTTTCAACAGACATGGGAATCGATCTTGGCACGGCAAACACCCTTGTTTGCATTCCCGGACATGGAATCGTGTTATCGGAACCATCTGTTGTAGCAGTAAAACCAGGGACAAATAAAGTTCTTTTGAATGGTAATGCAGTAGGAAATGTTGCAAAAGCCATGTTGGAAAAGGCGCCGAGCAGTATTGCGGTTGTGCGTCCGCTAAAAAATGGTGTTATTGCAGATTTTGATATTACCGAAGCCATGCTCAAATACTTCATTACAAAGGTTCATAAGCGTAAATGGGGGGTTCGGCCAAGGATATTAATTGCCATTCCCTCTGGCATTACGGCTGTAGAAAAGCGGGCAGTAGTCAATTCAGCGGAGCGTGCAGGCGCCAGAGAGGTTTATCTTATTTCCGAACCGAAGGCAGCAGCGATTGGTGTGGGTCTTCCCGTTGGCGAGCCTGTAGCCAGTATGATAGTGGATATTGGGGGTGGAACTACAGAAGTGGCTGTCATTTCACTCGGAGATATATTTACGCACGAAAGTCTCAGAATTGCGGGAGATGAATTTGACGAATCGATTGTTCAATATATACGGAAAACATATAACCTGGAGATTGGGCATCGCACAGCAGAACAGATAAAGATACATATTGGTTCTGCTTATCCTCTGGAAGAGGAGCTGACTTTGGAAATACGAGGGCGCGATACTATTGCAGGTTTGCCAAGGGCAACAACCATCACCTCAGAAGAAATCCGCGAAGCGTTAAAAGAGCCTATTGATAAGATTGTAATCGCCGTAAAATCAACCTTGGAAAAAACCGCACCTGAATTGGCATCAGATCTCATAACAAATGGGTTGGTGCTGGTAGGCGGAGGCTCTTTGATCAGGGGATTGGATAGACTATTAGCTGAAGATACCGGACTGCCTGTTCAGGTAGGCAATGATCCTTTAACAGCCGTTGCACGAGGAACGGGATATCTCCTCGAAAATCTGGATTTATATAAAGCTGTTTTACAGGATGAGGATCTCCACTCCTAATTTTCATAATCTTATAAAAAATCCCCTTGTAATCATAATTCCCCTTCTGGCAATATCCTTATTACTATTATTTTTACCATTAAAGCTTTCAAATCAGATAAAAGCAACTTGCGTTACACCGATAAGGCCTCTCCAATGGGCAACCTGTTTCTGCAGTAATTCAGCCAGCAACTTTTTTGATAAAATCATTTCTCCATGGCGGGATGCGCAGGCAAAAAAACAATTGGAAGAACAAATTTCCCAACTAACAAATAAGATCATAGAACAACAGGATACTATCTATAAACTCCAGAATAAATTAAGCATGCTCTCAAAGTTCCAAATTGAGGATAAAAATGTTAAAACAAGCGTGATACCAGCGGATATTATCGGATATGATACATCAAACTTTAGAAAAAGCATAACGATCAATGCAGGTTCAAAACAGGGAGTAAAAGTTAATCATATTGTGGTATCAAATAATACCCTGATTGGAAGGATCATTACGGTCGGGAGTGGAAGCAGTATGGTTCAATTAATTACCGATCCGGCCTCCCGCATACCGGGAAGAATTCTCCAAACACGGGAGCAAGTGATTGTGGAGGGAAATGCTACCGCTTTTTGCCAATTAAAATATATACCACGATGGGCGAAATTAAAAGAAGGAGACGATATCGTCTCTTCTGATATAGGCGGGCTTTATCCGCCCTCTTTGCCTATTGGCACTGTTATGCAAAATGAAATAAAAGGTGGCGCACTCTTCCGGTCGGTAAAAGTATTGCCAATGGTAAATATTTCAAAAATTGAGAGTGTATTAGTCCTTACAAATTAGTACAATAATAAGAGAATTTTCAAGAAGATAATCATGCGATGGTTTACATTCTTTTGCATTCTGATATGCATTTCTGCCTTTCAATCGACTATGATACAATGGATTACTATCGGGTCTGCAGTACCTGATCTGTATTTTTCATTGGTAGTATTTTATTCTTTTCTCACAGATATAAAACGAAATACCATTACCAATTGGTTCACAGGCTTATCAAAAGATTTGCTTTCAGAAGGTAGTCTTGGAATAAACTCCGTATTTTTTGTTGCTATAGGTTTGCTTATCTGGTCAATCAGGGGAATACTGTATAAAGGACATTTAATTACCCAGGTCTTGATTACCTTTATTTTTTCGGTTATTTATAATATATTCTATGCAGCATATGTTGCCGTCTCTTTTCATTCACTAAATCTTTTACCGACACTATGGATAATCTTTATCTGTTCATTATATACGGCCGTCATTATTCCTGTCTTATTCTGGATACTGGGCAAGTTCCAACCAAATCAAAGGCTTTTTTCAGTTGGGGATAGGTGACCAATGTATCCCTACCGGTTTAAAATTATATTAATTATTTTCGCCCTGCTTTTTATTGGCATTACCGTCCGCCTTTTTCAACTTCAAATTATCGAAGGTGATAAATATAAAGGCATCTCCAACAGTCGCCGCATAGATACGTCCCTCCTTGAAACTACACGAGGTTCCATTTTTGACAGAAACGGAAGGGTATTGGCTATGGACCAGCACATCTTTGATGTCTCGGTACAATATAAATACCTACTCTATTGCTACAGTACCCATAGTAATAAAACAATCTCCCGTATTACCGATTTAAAGATACACAACCAGACAAAAAAATCGTGTATAGAGTGCCACGAAAATCAGGATGTATGGTTAAAGAGATTATCCGGATTATTAGAAATTCCACAGACTAAGCTATTGAGCAACGTAAAACAGGTCGTTGAGAGGGTGGAAAGACTTAAGCAAAATGTTGAGCAAAGGTCGGGCAGAGAAATAAGAATTAAGGAGGAAACCGAGTATCATACGGTTGTTTCTGATGTTGCATGGGAGAAGGTTATCCAGATAGAGGTTAAACAAGATCACTTTCCCGGCATACGTATCACTCCGAAACCCAAAAGGGTTTATCCAGAACAAGAATCAGCCTCACATATTTTAGGATATATGGGTAAACTGAACAAAGATGAATGGAAAGAATATAGTAATAACTGGAATAATTTTCTTCTGGCATCGAGCAGTACTGGCGCAGAAACTTCCACATTGTTGTATGAGGGTTATGCCGAAAACGATATGATAGGAAGAACGGGCGTTGAGGCACACTATGAAAATGAATTACGCGGAATGCGTGGTAAAAGATTTGAAGAAATTACCTGTAAAAACAATCAGATTGAAAAGATAATACTCGAAAGACCCTCAGTTGCCGGAAATAATCTTTATCTGACCATTGACAGTCAAATTCAGGCTTACGCAGAAAAATCACTCGGCGCAAATATGGGGACAATTATCGTCATGGATCCCTGGACAGGTGAGATACTGGCTATGGCTAATAACCCGCGTTTTAATCCCAATATCCTTAACGAAAATTTTGGTGAACTTATCAAACAGCCTTCCAAACCCTTTCTCAATAGAGCTATACAAGGCACATTACCTCCCGGATCTATTTTTAAAATTATTACCGCAATTGCTACCTTAAGTGCAAACCATATCAATGACGATACCGTTTTTGAATGTCATGGTTATACCAAGTACAAAAATATCATTTTAAAATGCTGGTCGGGTACCGGGCATGGTTTGGTTACTATAAGGGATGCCATTGCTTATTCCTGCAATGTTTTCTTTTTTGAAACTGCAAAGATTCTCGGTGGAGAATCTTTATACGCGCTTGCAAAAGAATTCGGGATTGGTGAAAAAACAGGCATCGACCTTCCTTATGAAAAAGATGGAAATTTGCCTAAGAGAATCACCGCACCATCAACCATGAATATTGCTATTGGACAGGGAAATCTGCTCACGACACCACTTCAAATGGTTCGTGTTTATGCTGCTATAGCAAATGGTGGCACATTAGTCCAGCCTCATGTGTTATTAAAAATAACGAATAGTCAGGAAGAAGTTATCAGAACCTTTACCTCTGAAAATAAACAAAAAATATCCATACAACCTGCTATCCTCGAAATTATACGCACCTCTCTTCAGAACGTAATCGTTTATGGAACGGGAAAAGACAGAGGATTGGATGTATACAGGGTTGCCGGTAAAACAGGTACAGCGGAAACGAGGCGTCAAAATGACAACCACGCCTGGTTTGCCGGCTATGCTCCTTATGATAATCCCCGATATTGCTTCGTAATCCTCGTGGAGCATACACCAAAACACGGCGCAGACATTGCATGTCCTATTGCCAGAGAACTTTTATCTTATTTATTTCCGGAAATAAACCAGGCATCCTAGAAAAAGGTATATCCTTGAATATTTTTCATGAAGCTGCCTTTGGCAGCAACAGAGTCGATGTAGGGCAAGGCTTCAGTCTTGCAAAGGGGCAACCCGATTTTTCCAAGGGGAAATCCCCTTTCGTAGGGAACGATACTTTTCGCTTAATGCATACGCTATCCGCGTGCATGTATTCAGGCGGGGAGGCAAGGCTAAAGCCTCGCCCTACATCAAGACAGGGATGAGAGGAAAAATCTTTTTTAGAACGAATCTATGTCAAGCAAGGTAAATCTAAGAAATTTTGATTGGCTGATATTCCTTATACTGTGCACCATTTTAACGATAGGGGTATTTTTCGTTTGGAGTGCATCGTCCGAAAGATTTTTATTCAAACAAATCATCTGGGTTGTAATGGGATTCACCCTTTTCTTTACCCTTCTTTATTTTGATTACCTTTCATTTGAACATTATGCATATATTATCTACGCATCAGTTCTTTTTCTTTTGATTTTACTACTAAGTATTGGAGGCTCTGTAAAAGGCTCACAGCGTTGGTTCTCTATTGGCTCTTTCTCTGTCCAACCCTCTGAATTTATGAAAATCACCCTGGTTCTTACCCTCGCAAAATTTCTCAGGTATAAGAAGTACGGACTGGGATTCTTTGATATAGGAATTTCTCTCCTGCTGGCATTTATACCCATGGCGCTTATTATGAAACAGCCAGACCTGGGTACAGCGTTAATTCTGGTTCCTATCTTATTCTCTATTTTATACGCTGCCGGTATCCGGCTTTCTTACTTACTCATATTAATCGGCACAGGATTAGCTATTTCACCACTATTCTGGATGTTTATGCTTAAATCGTATCAAAAATTGAGAATTATCGGCTTTCTTTGGCCTGAAAAAACTACTGATTGGGGAGCCGGTTATCATAGACTCCAATCTCTTATCGCCATTGGTTCAGGAGGTCTATTCGGAACAGGATGGGGAAATGGCACCCAAAACCAGATGAAATTTCTACCCGAGCGCCATACCGATTTTATCTTTGCCGTTATTGCCGAGGAATGGGGATTCTTACGGGCTTGTCTTGTCTTACTTCTTTACATCGCCTTCGTTGCGTGTGGTATCGGTATTGCCAGGAATACACGAGATCCCTATGGAAGACTTGTCGTAGTTGGTCTTGTCACAATGTTTGCAACCCAAATAGTAGTGAATGTCGGTATGACTTTAGGAGTAGCTCCTATCGTAGGAGTAACACTACCTTTCATTAGCTATGGAGGGTCATCTATGCTTACATCCTTTGTTGCCCTTTCCATTATTTTCAATGTCAAAATGCGCTCAAAGATCGACCTTGCATCCCGGCGCTTTTATGAAATGAGATACTAAGAGTCCGCCCGAAATCCAATATATCGTCCCCAATCGATATCCAGTACACCATTCCAAGTGGCGTTCCAATTGTCATTTTAAAATGAAACATACTTGCTTAATATCTGATTTCCTATTAATATAAACTACATATGAATACATTAAAACATTTCGTAACAGAGAATATATTGCCATGCGTGGAAATGCCCGGGCAGTATATTGGAGGAGAATGGAATTCCATTACGAAAGACCATGCTGATAGCGAAGTAAAAATTGTGCTGGCGTTTCCTGATACCTATAGTATCGGTATGTCTCATTTAGGCATTCAAATCCTTTACGGGCTCCTCAACGACCGAAAGGACACTGTTTGTGAGAGGGTCTTTGCCCCTTTGGAAGATATGGAATTGCTTATGAGGAAGCACCAGATTCCCCTATTCTCTCTCGAAACCTACACACCTTTGAAAGAGTTCGATATGGTAGGTTTCTCACTCCAATATGAATTATCGTACACAAATGTTTTAAACATGCTTGATCTCTCAGGAATTCCTATCATAGCATCGGAACGAAATGAGACAGATCCTCTTGTCATTGCAGGTGGCCCGGCCGCTATTTCTCCCGAACCTATGGCAGACTTTATCGATATCTTCCTTGTAGGAGACGGAGAAGAAAGCTTGCCGCAGCTTATTGAGCTCTATAAGGATATGAAGCAGCGAGGACTCTCCCGGAAAGAGAGGATTATTTCTCTGGCACAAACCCTGAGAAATGCCTATACTCCTTCTCTCTATACTGTCTCATACCATTTGGATAATACCCTGCGAGAGATACGTCCAAAATTATCCGGTCTGCCATCAACGATACGCTCTGCTTCCGTCAGGGATTTAAATAAGACCTATTATCCGACAAAACCTATTGTACCCTATGTAAAAACCATTCACGATCGCATTACCATTGAGGTCATGCGTGGCTGTACACAGGGGTGCCGGTTTTGTCAGGCTGGTATGAGTAAGCGCCCTACCCGTCCTCGTACGGTGGAAAATGTCCTGAAGTTATCAGAACTTAGCTATGCAAATACAGGACATAACGAGATTTCCCTGGCATCTCTTTCTATTAGCGACTACCCGTTCTTAAAGCCATTGATGGAACAGATGAATTGTATCTTTACCCGGAAACAGGTAAATATCTCTTTCCCGTCCTTACGGGTAAACGAACAGCTTGTCCTTTTGCCGTCCATGCTAAATACCGTTCGCAAGTCAGGACTTACCCTGGCGCCGGAGGCAGCAACCCAGAATCTGCGAAAGATCATTAACAAAAACATTACCGATGAAGATCTCTACAGAGGTATTGAAGAAGCCTTTAAACAGGGTTGGAATCTTGTTAAACTCTACTTTATGATTGGACTCCCAACAGAAACAGATGATGATATCGATGCTATCGCACGGTTAGCCTATAATATCTCTGATTTAAGGAAAGGCGTCTGTGGCTCTTTTGGGCAAGTCAATATCAGCATTGCGCCCTTTGTGCCAAAGGCACACACCCCTTTCCAGTGGCAACCGATGATTACCCTGGAAAGGATAAAAGAAATTAGAAATACATTATTCAAGAGAATTCAGAGAAAGTGTATTCGTATTAAATTCCATAATGCAGAACGGAGTATTCTGGAAGGAATATTTGCACGCGGGGACAGAAGATTAGGCGAGGTTATTTTTATGGCGTGGCAGGACGGATGTAAGTTTGATGCATGGGAAGAACATTTCAAATTTCAAAAATGGCTGGATGCATTTCATAAAGCCGGAATAGACTGGAGCTTTTACGCACACCGACAAAGAAACGAAGACGAGGTATTTCCCTGGGATCACATCAATTGTGGCGTTGTAAAACCCTTCCTTATAGAAGAAAACCGGAAATCATCAAACAGGGAATTCACCCTGGATTGTCGTACAGATAATTGCCCCGATTGCGGAAGCTGTGCGCGGTCTAAAAATTTCTGCGCTGCAGAATGAAAATTTCCTCTACCATGAATTTATTTAAGATTTGTAATTTAAAATTTGTAGTTTAAAATTATAGAACCTGTTTATTTCTCAATCAGAAAAGGTTATTCATGGTACGTGTTTGCGTTAGTTTGGGTTCAAATGTTGGAAATCGGGCAAGCAATTTGTTGCATGCTTACGATCGCATTATTTCTCTTGCAGGAATACAGTCCGTAAAGCTTTCCCGGTTTTACGAAACAATACCGGTGGGAGGTCCTCCCCAGCCAATGTTTTTAAATGCGGCTCTCAGTATGAAAACGGTAGTATCCTCTTCCCAGTTACTCAAACAATTCCAGCATATAGAAACCCTCATGGGCAGGATCAGAACGATAAAATGGGGACCCAGAACCATTGATATAGACATCTTGCTTTGCGGTGATGAGATCATAGATAAAGATTATTTGAAAATACCTCACCCTTTGATGCATACACGGTCATTTGTTCTGGAACCACTGGCTGAGATTGAGCCGGATATTGTTCATCCCCTCTTTAAAAAGACTATTCTCCAATTATATAAAGAACTCCAGATTTCATAAATTACCAGAGAAATATTTATATGTTCTCAAGATTAGACAACTATATATTAAGAGCTTTTATTCCAACATTTTTCTTATGCCTCATCATTATTTCAGGGATCTATGTCATCATTGACATCCTTCAAAAATTAGGAGATTTTTTGGATATGGGAGGAGAAGCATTTATGACAGGAATACGTTATTATATCTATCTCTTTCCCGTAATTATTTTTCAATTTTTTCCTGCCATCACCCTGATAGCCGTTAGCATTGTCCTTGTACGGATGGTAAAAAATCGGGAAATACTGGCTATGCAGGTTGCCGGCATCTCGCTGTACAGGATATTACTTCCTATCTTTGTTGTTACTGTATTTCTGTCCTTTGCCTCTTTTGGTGACCAGGAATGGATTATTCCACGGTTTGCTGAAAGGCTGGAGGAGTTACAACAAGCTTCATTCAGCAGTAATATCCAACGCAATCTCCTCCTGGAAGATAATAAGAACAATACGTTAATACGTATATGGAAATACAATAATAAAACACAACATATGGAGTCCGTATTTATCCTTGCACGCTATGAAAACAGAAAAAAGAAATTTACTATCAACGCCGAGGAGGGAACATGGCTGGGAGACAATACATGGTTACTTACCAAGGTGGTAAAACATGTTTATGATGAACAGGGTAAATGGATTGCGCCGGTACAAAAAATCGATGGTTTAGAATTTGAATCAACGATAACTCCCGGAGAACTGGGGAAGATTAAGTTAGATCCTAGTTTATTAAATTTTGAGCAATTAAAAAATCTCTGTAAAAATGAGCCAGATAATCCGAGAAATAGTGTATTATTTCATTCCAGGATTGCTTACACCCTTACTCACTTTGTACTTCTTTTACTCGGTATACCACTGGTAGTTGGATTTGAACGGTTAAGCAGGAATTTGTTTTTACGAGTAGGTTTATGTGTTCTTATTTGCGGTATTTTCTATGCACTGCTGTTTATCTGTTCCAACCTTGGTAACACAGGAATGCTTCATCCGATATTAGCGGCATGGCTGCCTATTATTATTTTTGGATCCGCAGGATTATTGTTTTTTGATATGATGAGAATGTAAGATTATGCTAAGCACTTACTTACATGCATTCTTAGATCTTTTTTATCCCCGATTATGCCTCCATTGTAACCGCAATCTGAATAATTCATTTGAATTCAATATTTGTAGTACTTGCAAAAAACAAATTCCTTATCGTGATGATACCTATTGTATCCGATGCGGTATTACTTTAGGACCTTATAATATATCGAATATGAAAGAAGGATGTGCAGTATGCAAAGGGAGATATCTTCATTTTGAGACTATCACATCGGTTACTTATTATGATGGCGTTATTAAGACATTGATACATAAATTTAAATATTCCAGGCAGAAATTTTTATCCGAAATCCTTAATGATATCATACTAGCAGATCAAAGGCTGAAAGAAATTGTCCCGAATATAGATATTATAATACCAGTACCTCTTTACTGGTTAAAGAAACGACACCGTGGTTTCAATCAATCCGAACTTTTATCGCGGGGAATTCAAAGACATTTCTTTAAGCCCATATCTGCAAATAACCTCTGCCGTATAAAAAATACTTTATCACAGACACAACTATCAAAAAATCAACGGCAGGCAAACGTTTATAATGCATTTTTTATCAAGTATCCTGAATTATTAAAAGGGAAAAAAATATTACTGGTAGATGATGTATTAACCACCGGTATAACTGCAACAGAGTGTTCCAGGAAGTTAAAAGAAGCCGGAGTCCAATCTATTCACCTGCTTATCTTAGCAACGGTAAGGCTATAACATGAAATACAGGATTTTAATTTCCTTGACGGATAATTTTGCAATGAGTAGAATGATATTTTTTGAAGATTTATAAATCCTTACCTTTTAAGAAAGGATCTCAGCTTTGGAAAACATCACAATTGTTGCAAGGCATTTAGAGATAACAGAGGCTATTAAAAATTATGCCTTGCAAAAGGCCCAAAAAATAAAAAAATTTTTTGAATGGATTTTACAGATACAAGTTACCCTGGATATTGATGGTGACAATAGTCATAGAGCTGAAATGATTGTTTCGGTCTCAAGAGGCCCTGCAATGGTTGCGGTGGCATCAAATCCCGATATGTATCGTTCAATTGACCTTGTGGTAGATAAAATTGAGGCCCAACTGAAAAAGCATAAAGGAAAAATTCAAACAAAGATTGTCCGTAGAAAAAAACCCTCAACCACTGAAACAGAAGGTCTTGAAAGTGGGGCAGGAGCATGAACAATTCTATTGGAGGTATCTTTTTATATGAAACTAACTGATTTTATTGTAGAAGACGCTATTATTACAGAGCTTAAAGCTACTGAAAAAGAAGCGGTAATCCGGGAAATGGTATTTTCTCTTAAAGACGCGCAGAAAATTAATAGTAAAGATGTTGAGAATGTTATTAAATCCCTTATGAAAAGGGAAGAATTGGGAAGTACTGGCATAGGAAAAGGCGTAGCTGTTCCTCATACGAAACATGATTGTACAAAAAAGATCGTGGGAACAATAGCACGGTCATCAAGTGGTGTTGACTTCAATGCCCTGGACGGGGAACCTGTCTACCTTTTCTTCTTGTTACTTTCTCCCAACGATTCTGCCGGATCGCATCTTGCCGCATTAGAGAAAATATCTACAGTTATAAGAGATAATGATTTCCGCCGCTTTATGCGTGAAGCGAATGGTAAAACCGGTATTATTGAAATATTAAAAGAGGTTGATGGTATTCAAGTTTGATCTGATTTCATTCAAAATAAACCCGCAACTATTCCACTCACTGAACTCAAGAAGATTGCAATGCAAAATAAGCTTTTCACCCTTTAACCTCAAAAAGGTAATGAGTAATGTATTATGGATATTCATAGTATCAATTGTAAATTATTAGAAAGAAAAGTAAAAATCTCCAATTCCAATGGCATGCATGCCCGGCCTGCTACTAAATTTGCTGAAATTGCCAATAAATATACATCAGAGATTCGTATAAAAACAAAAAATAAAGAGGTTGATGGTAAAAGCGTCATTGAGCTCTTAACTCTTGGTGCTGAAAATGATACAGAGATAGTAATGAGTGCGAAAGGAGTTGATGCAGCAGAGGCGCTGGACGCACTGGAAGGCCTGGTAAAGAGTAAATTTGAAGAAGAATTCATGGAGATCAGGAAGGGAATTGCGGTTTCACCAGGGGTGGTCATCCGTGAGGCCTTTATGTTTGAGAGTGAAGGATACCGCATCCCCCGCCATATTATACGAAAAGAAGAGGTAGATGGAGAAATCTACAGACTTGAGAAGGCCATAGAAGATTCCAAAAAGGAAATTCAGGATTTAGAATCGAGAGTCTCTGAGAATTTAGGTTCCGAAATTGGATCTATCTTTGGCACACACCGAATGGTCTTACAAGACGTACGTTTAAAAAATGAAATTATCGATAAAATAAAGAAGACAAATTTCACACCGGAATTTGCTGTATCCCTGGCCTTACGTGTTTACATCAGAAAATTTCAGGACGTTAATGATTCTTATCTGGCAGAAAGAGTAAGTGATATTTTCGATGTTGAACGAAGGCTTCTCAGAAATTTGTTGGGTGAAAAAAGAGAAGAGCTGAAGAATCTTGCCCAGGAGGTGGTATTAATAGCACATGATATTTCACCTTCTCAAACTGCTTCACTTGATACTGAGAAAGTAAGAGGATTTGCCACTGATGTAGGCGGAAGGACGTCCCATACTGCCATAGTTGCCCGCGCTTTGGGCATACCGGCTGTAGTCGGATTAGGCACCATTACTACAGATATCTTTGGCGGAGATACCGTAATTGTAGATGGCAACAGAGGTATTGTTATTGTCAGGCCTGACGAAGAAACACTCTTAACCTATCAAAGCAAGGTTAAGAGCATCCATGTCTTTGAGGAAAAATTAGCAACCGAACTGAAAGATCAACCATCTACAACCCGGGACGGAAAACATATTTCCATTTATGGGAATATTGAGTTTCCAAAAGAAACCCATATAAATACAAAATACGGCGCTGAGGGAATTGGACTTTATAGAACAGAATTCCTTTATTTAGGTTCGCCTACACCTCCAACAGAAGAAGAACATTTAGAAGCCTATACCTCTGTTGTCCGGGAATTAAAGGAGAAACCTATTATTATTAGAACACTTGATTTAGGAGCAGATAAATTTGCTCTTTCTGATGATAGAAAAGAAGGAAACCCTTTTTTGGGATGTCGTTCTATACGTTATTGTTTTGAAAACCCATCCATATTTAGAATACAATTAAGAGCAATTTTACGAGCTTCGGCCATGGGAGATGTAAAAATTTTATTTCCTTTAATATCTTCCCTTCAGGAATTGAGGCGTGCGAAACAAATGGTTTGGGAGGTCATGAAAGAATTAGATAAAGAGGAAATCCCGTTCAATAAAAACATCGAGATGGGAATTATGATTGAAGTCCCTTCATCTGTTATGATTGCAGATACCCTGGCGAAAGAATGTGACTTCTTTAGCATCGGAACTAACGATCTTATCCAGTATTCTTTGGCTGTAGACAGAAATAATGAACGGGTGGCTTATTTATATTGTCCTGTACATCCTGCCATCTTAAGGCTTTTGAAACTTGCAATAAAAGCAGCAGAAGAAAATAATATCCCTGTAGGAATTTGCGGAGAAATGGGAAGTGAAGTCGAATATGCCATACCCCTTATTGGATTAGGAATTACAGAGTTTAGTGTAGCGCCAGCCACTATTATACCTGAAATAAAAAAGATTATCCGGTCTGTTACCCTGGAAAAAGCAAAAGAAGTAGCGGAAACAGCTTGCCGTTTTGATGACCCGGAAAAAACAATGAATTATCTCAGGAACATCGCTATTGAAATATTGCCAGAGGCCTTTTGATAGCTAAAAATGTCCTTGACACAGAGAAATATCATTATTAGAATTTGTCTTAAGTATTTAAATTTATTATATTTGAAGTTTTAGAGGTTAACTAAGCATATCGTAAAAGTACGGATTCGATTTAGTAAATCAGGAGATATTCGCTTTATCTCTCATCATGATTTGATGAGGGTTTTTGAAAGGGCTATTAGAAGGGCTAACCTGCCTATCGTAATGTCCAAAGGTTTTAACCCTCACCCGAAACTTTCCATCCCTTTGGCTTTAAGTGTTGGAATAATTGGTAGAGACGAGATTTTGGAACTCGACCTGCAAAAATCAGTACCCTCTGAGGTGTTAGTTAAGAGCTTAGGTCTGCAACTGCCAAAAGAAATTTCTATTCTCTCTGTAGAGGATATATCAAATTCCAAAAAAGACCTTGTTCGCAATATAACCTATGAGGTGGTCTTTAAGAATACAGATTTCTTAGAGACAGTAAAGATTAATGAACTTCTGCAACAGTCATCTATCATTGTAAACCGATCAAAAGACGGACATCAAAAACTTTTTAATATTCGACCATCTATAGAAGAGATTAAAGAAAAACCCAATGGTCTGATTTTGACTATAAAACCAACACCTGAGGGTACAGCGAAACCTGAAGAGGTACTTCACGCCTTATGCGGAGATAGAGAAAAAGAGTTCTTTGAAATTATCAGAATGAAAGTCAACTTATCTTCTTCTGCCTGACTAAGGGAAAAATCATGGATAAAAGGATGCTTATTAATGCAATTGAGCCAGAAGAATGCCGTATGGCCATTTTAGAAAATAATGTTTTGGAGGAGCTGTACATTGAACGAAGTTCCCGCGAACAGATTGCGGGAAATATCTATAAGGGAAAAATTGTCAATATTGAATCCAGCATTGAGGCAGCTTTTGTTGATATTGGGTTCAAAAAAAATGGTTTTTTACATATATCAGATGTTCTGCCTCCTAACGGTAATGGGAACCACTCATCTGAAGGAGATACTGCCCAGAAGTCTCATCGGGAATCACAGAAAATACGCGATATTCTCCATCTGGGACAAGAAGTCCTGGTTCAGGTAACAAAAGAGGGCATGGGTGCAAAAGGTCCAAGCTTAACAACCTATATTAGTTTGCCGGGAAGGTTTTTGGTTTTAATGCCAGGCGTGCCACGCCATGGGGTATCGAAGAAAATTTTAAGTGAAGAGGAGCGGCAACGTTTAAAGAAAATACTTGCCGGTTTAAATCCACCTCAAAATATCGGCTTCATCATACGAACAGCGGGAGAGCAGCAGACAAAAAAAGAAATCCATAAAGACTTCCATTATCTCTTAAAACTGTGGAAAAATATTGAGAAGCGGTCAAAAAATGCCAGCGCACCCGCAACGATTTACCAGGAAAGCGATCTCGTTATTCGTGCTATCAGAGACATCTTTTCAACCGATATACGGGAAATTCTTGTAGACTCAGAGGCCGTGTACGAAAGAACACGAGATTTTCTTCGGATAATTATGCCGAAATATGAAAAGCTTTTAACCCTCTATAGAGAAGATAAACCATTATTTCACAAATATAATATCGAGAAGGAAATTGAGGATATAAACTGCAAAAAGATTCCTTTACCGCGCGGAGGTTCCATTGTAATTGAACAGACTGAGGCGCTTGTTGCAATTGATGTTAATAGTGGTAGGTTTAAAGATGAAAGTGACCCGGAGGAAACCGCCTTTAAAACGAATTTAAAGGCTGCAAAAGAAGTTACCCGGCAGATCCGATTAAGAGACATTGGAGGTGTTATTGTAATTGACTTTATTGATATGCAGGAAGAAGGGCATATCCATGCCATTGAAAAAGCCCTTGCCGATGCTTTAAAAAGAGATAAAGCACGAACGAAAATGTTAAAAATGTCGAAATTCTGCACCATCGAACTTACCCGGCAAAGGATTCGGCACAGTCTTCGGGACGTTCTTTTTGAAGAATGCAAATTTTGCCGGGGAACGGGGTATAGCAAGACGGTGGAAAGTCTTTGTTTAAATGCCATGCGGGATCTTAAGTTTGCAATCCATTCACCCCAGATCGCTAAAATTGAAATCATTGCAAACCCTGAGGTTGCTAACTACCTGCAAAATCAAAAACGAAAACAAATGATAGAAATTGAAGAATCTTATAATAAGAAAATATACATCCTCAGTACAGCGGATCATGAATACGGCAAGGTGAATATTCGTTACTTGAACCATAAGGACGAGCCTGTTATCGTATAATTTCTTTATAACATTTTTTACTTTATACCAAAATATTCTTATGTCTGAATATATGAAAACTAAATATAAAGAAAGGAGATAGTATTACATGTATGCAATAATAAAAGACAGGGGTAAACAATACAAGGTCAGGGCTGGTGAACGCCATCTTATTGATTTAAAGGCCAACGCACAGATTGGAGAAACTGTGGAGTTTCATGATATATTGGTTTATTCCGATGAGGGAGGTAATGCAGCTTTTAGAGCCGCAGATAATAAAAATGCAAAAGTTATTGCAGAAATTGAGGGTATGAAAAAAACTGCAAAGTCTATGACAATAAAATTTCGCAGAAGGAAAGAATCGATGACCAGAAAAGGACATCGTGAAAAATATACCCAGATAAAAATTAAAGAGATCCTTCTGGGTTAAACATCTATTTTTTATTAGTTTCCTGTATATTTTTAATCGGAGATTTATAACATGGCACATAAAAAGGGACAAGGTTCTTCTAAGAATGGAAGAGATAGTAATCCCCAAATGCGGGGTGTGAAGAGATACGGCGGACAATTCGTAACAGCCGGCTCTATAATAATCCGTCAATGTGGAACAAAATTCAGGCCGGGGATGAACGTTGGTATCGGAAAAGACGATACCCTTTTTTCTCTGATAGACGGCGTGGTAAAATTCGAAACAAGACACCGTGTAAGTGTATATAACTCTTAGATAAGTAACACATGAACCAAAAACGGAACAGCCATAATAATCAGGGAATTTAAAACATGTTGCAAGGAACGAATTGCAGACGATGCAAGGTGTTAACAGACACCCATACTTCGTTCCCTGCACCTATTTTAAAAGAAATTTTTTATAACGTGATTTTATCAATGCCGGTTATTATTATCCTGCACATCCTTATAATCTTTTAGAACTATGTTCATTGATGAAGCTGTTATATTCGTAAAAGGAGGGGATGGAGGAAACGGCTGTGTAAGCTTCCGGAGAGAAAAATACGTCCCTCACGGAGGCCCGGATGGGGGAGATGGTGGTAAGGGCGGAGACGTTATACTTCGTGTCAGTAATAAAATAGACACATTACTTGACCTTACTTCCCGGATAAAACATATTGCAGAAAGTGGGGTGCACGGAAAAGGATCTACGAGAAAAGGCAAGGATGGCAAAGATCTCCTTATCGATTTACCGCAGGGTACCATAGTTAAAGATAAAGAAAGTGGACGTATCTTAAAAGATATGAGCACTGTTGGCGAAAGCATTGTCATTGCAAGGGGAGGGAGAGGAGGAAGAGGAAACAAGCAATTTGCAACTTCTACAAATCAGGCTCCACGGAATGCAGAAAAGGGGAAACCGGGTGAAGAACGATGGTTGATCCTGGAATTAAAGCTACTCGCAGATGTTGGCTTCATCGGGATGCCGAACGCAGGAAAGTCAACATTGCTTTCCCGAATATCTGCTGCACGACCTAAAATTGCTGAATATCCTTTTACCACACTCCAGCCTCAATTGGGTATTGTTGAATCAGAAGATTACAAAAGATTTGTTGTAGCTGATATTCCAGGGCTTATTGAAGGGGCACATGGAGGAACAGGGCTTGGAGATAAGTTCTTACGCCATATTGAGAGAACAAAATTGCTCGTGCATCTTTTGGATATTTCACCCTGCGCAAAAATAGATCCCTCGGACGCATACCATATTGTGCGGAATGAATTGAAACAATTCAATCCTCAGCTTGCAGAAAAGAAGGAAATTATCGTTGCAAATAAAATAGATCTCTTAGATCCGGAGAGTTGTAATGAACACATTAAAATGCTCGAAGAAAAAATATCCAAATCTGTTTGTCCCGTTTCTACGGCTACCGGTAAAAATATACGCACACTTATCCATTTGATGGCAAGCGCCCTCCATGAGATCCAATCTGGTGCATGAGTAAATCGCCATGTTACTAGCCGTTGACATCGGCAATACAAATATTCACATCGGGATATTTGAAGAAGATATCCTGCATTCTTCCTATTCATTAGGAATCAGCTCTTCCCATGCATTTCAGGTAAATTTTACAGAAGTTTTGAATTCGGCCATCATATCCAGATCAAAAGCTGCTATCCTTTCCTCTGTTAATCCGAAAACAGAAGCTTTTGTTATTGAATATATTAAAAAATACCTCCTTATAAAACCCCGGCGTATTGGGAAAGACATTCCCATTCCTATCCCGGTGCTCACCGAGTATCCGGAAAGAGTCGGTATCGACCGATTAGTGAATGCAGTTGCAGCTTTTAAACGGACAAAAGACTGGACAATCATCATCGATGCAGGTACTGCAATAACGATTGATGTAATAAATAATACCGGGGCATTTATAGGAGGAATTATTGCGCCGGGCATGGATATATCTTCAAAAGCGCTACACAATTATACGGCGCTTTTACCTGAAATATCCGTCCATAAGCCAAAACATATTCTCGGCAAAAGAACGGAAGAAGCAATAAATTCTGGTATTTACTGGGGCACTGTTGGTATGGTAAATAAGCTCATAAATATGCTTTATGATGAGTTGAAATGCAAGCCAAGGATACTTGCAACCGGTGGAAATGCAAATATGTTAGCACAGGAAATCCCTTTTATTTCAGAGGTAATCCCACACCTTACTTTGGAAGGGATACAAGCTACCTATACAATTAGCCTTATTTCAAATAAACGATGTTAACGCTTTTTAATTTTTTCAATCAGTTTTTTGTATCGAATATCCCCTCTCAAAAGAATCAAATCCTCATCTTGTTCAAGATGATAAATATCATTATAGCCAAGCGTAATCGCATTTTCTAATGCATCGAAAGCAGCATCAGAATCTTTCAGCAACGCATAGCTACAGGCGAGGTTATAATAGACCAAAGGATCGTCCGGTCTAAGGCGACATAATTTCTTATCTATCAAAAGGCCTTTTTCATACATCCCGTTTGCCGTATACACGTTGCCTAAATATATAAGGCAATCAATATAATTTGGATTGTCTTCAAGAATACCCTCAAGAAACCATACGGTAAATTCTTCGCCTTCTTTTTTAAATTCCGGAAGATTAATGATAAATTCGTAATCAGGCAAGGTAATTGAGGTGAGAAATCTGTTTTTTGCTTCTGTTTCCATTTTTTGATCTTTTAAATAAAATATATTTATTTTATCATCAGGATTGAGTATAGTTGTTGCTCACTAGTAGTAAATATATGCAGAGAACACCTGTTTGTCAAGGTTAAGTATAAAGTTCTTGTTTCGAAACAATGGAGAAACACTATGCCGATCGATAAAAATTTTATAAAAAGCAAGCTTCAGAGCAAAGATGATACCTCACTCAAAACTCTTATTAATATTGTAGCATATAAGATATATGAAAGTCCGGAAAATATGGGGCCTGAGTCAAATTTTTTAGCCGCTATTGATGCAGTAACTCACTACATATCAAAAAACTTTACCGAGGTAAATGCATTTGAAAAACAATTATCCCGGTTTGATAAAGAACCACAATCCATAAACCAATTTGCTGATAAGATATATACTTACTATCAGGATAAGCAACAACTAACTTTTGAAATAGTCAAAGATTTAATTTCAAAAGGGAAAGATGTTCACGTAAAAATAATTACCGATATCGTGGCGTATAAAATCTATCAAAGCCCCGATGATAAAGGTCCGGAATTGAATTTTATATCTGCTGAAACATTTGTCGCCCATTATATATCAGAAAATTTTAAAAATCTACGTGAATTCAGAAAGTGTCTTGCAGACCTGGGAAAAGGCTCATATGGATTAGAAACCTTTGCAGACTTAGTATATAAATATTATTGTTCTAAAAGTTACTAACGCACACTTGATACGGTATAGGAGATTACATGTCACTAAAAAATTATCCTCGTATTCATACGAAACTTCCCGGCCCTAACGCAATTCAATATCTGGAAAAGGAAACACAGTTTATTTCACCATCTTCGACAAAGGGCTATCCACTCGTAGTAAAAAGCGCAAAAGGCATGCTTGTAGAGGATGTTGATAATAATATCTTCCTTGATTTTACGGCAGGAGTTGCCGTTTGCAACACCGGACATAATCATGATGAAGTCATATCATCAATTACCGGCCAGGCAGGCACCCTTCTTCACATGTCCGGGGCGGATTTTTATAACCCTCTGCAAATCCTCCTGGCTGAAAAGCTATCTGTGATCTGCCCAGGGTCTCATACCAAAAAAGTCTTTTTTGGGAATTCTGGCGCAGAATCGGTAGAAGCTGCTTTTAAATTAGCGCGATACCATACCAGGCGCAACATTGTCATCGCCTTTTACAACGCTTTTCATGGAAGAACCATGGGGGCGCTTTCGCTAACGGCTAGTAAATTAAACCAACGCAGGCATTTTTTACCTCTTATTTCAGAGGTTATTCATATCCCATATGCATATTGCTATAGATGTCACTATGGTTTAACCCCCAATAATTGTCATATGGCATGCGTAACATGGATACGAGAGGAGTTATTCAAAACAAAGGTATCTCCGGATGATGTGGCAGCAATCTTTGTTGAAATTATCCAGGGAGAAGGCGGATATATTGTGCCTCCAAAAGAATTTCATACGGCATTGTATCAACTAACACGCGATTATGATATCCTCTATGTTGCTGATGAAGTACAATCAGGTATGGGCAGAACAGGTAAAATGTTTGCCTCTGAGCATTTTGACATAATTCCCGACATCATTACCCTTGCTAAGGGTATAGCTTCAGGGCTTCCCTTATCTGCCACCGTTGCATCAGAAAAAATAATGGATTGGATACCGGGCAGTCATGCAAGTACGTTCGGAGGTAATCCCGTTAGCTGCCAGGCCGCGCTTACTACTATCAAGCTTCTCGAAGAAGGATTGATAGATAATGCTGCCAGACAAGGCGCCTACATCATAAATGAATTAAAGAGATTGGAGCGCACATATCCTATAATCGGCGACGTAAGGGGCTTGGGATTAATGCTGGCAATTGAAATTGTAAAAGATAAGGAGACCAAAGAATATGCTATCGAAGAACGGGATCGTATCGTCCAGAAGGCATTCTTAAAAGGACTTTTATTACTGACCTGCGGCCGCAGCGCAATCCGCTTCTGCCCACCCTTAATCCTCTCGAAAAATGATGCAGATATTGCATTATCTCTCTTTGAAGAATGTTTGAAAGAGACGATAGAAAGCAGATAATGCGAAAATAGAACGAGAAAAATTCTTCGATGTCGGGAAAACATCGGAAAATTAATAACTATACGGTAATGCTTTATCTAGAATCATTTCACCTCTTCGGGGTTGAATGTGGTATGTTCGGTTTCATACAGCGGGTACTATAGTCGCTGTCCCTATTAAGCATATATTATATGTTTGACTTGATTGTAGTTCTCGGTCGGCACGGTTTATTTTTGATTGTGCTGCATTTCATTAGTTAGGAGTTGTCGTGTTTCTTCTCATCGCATTATTACTGATTATCGCAACATACGCTACCAAGATAACATCAAAACTGGGCATTCCAGTATTACTGCTTTTCTTAGGAATTGGAATGCTAATCGGTAGTGACGCACTTAACTTCATTTATTTTGATGATGCGGTACTTACCCAAAAAATAGCCAATAAGGAAAATTTGTTCATCATGTGGGGAGGAATAAAGGGGGCTGTTCCCATCGTGTTGGCTACATATCCAGCCGTCTATGGTCTTGATGATAATCACTTTATCTTTAATATTGTATTTTTCGCAGTGTTTTTATCGTGTTTATTGCAGGGTACTACCATTGGTTGGGTAGCGGAGAGGCTAAAGTTATCCATTCCTTCTCTTCCCAAATCAAGACATTCTATTGAGTTAATTACTACGCAAAAAAGCGATATCGATGTCTTTGAGATACAAATTCCGGAAATATCAAGTATCGATGGTACGAGACTACGAGAATTAAACTTACCTCCCGATTCATTGATAACTTCAATAATGCGGGAAAATTATATTATTATCCCAAAAGAAGATACCATCCTAAAAAAGCATGATATACTATTTGTAATTGCACCATATAAAGAAACAGATCTTATTAGATCAGAGCTAAGTAAATAATATGCCAAAAGAAAAAATCCTTATTGTTGATGATGAGCAAGACCTTGTGAAACTCATACGCTATCACCTTGAAAAAGACGGATATAAAGTACTATCCGCCTCGAATGGAGAAGACGCACTCTTCATGGCCCGAAGAGAAAGACCGGAACTTATCGTATTAGACCTTATGTTACCAGGAATTGATGGTCTTGAGGTATGTAAAAAATTAAAAACAACCCCGGAGCTGGCTACCATTGCGATTGTTATGTTAACGGCAAAGGGTGAAGAATCCGATATAACAGTTGGTTTAAGATTGGGCGCAGATGATTATATAACAAAACCCTTCAGTCCAAAAGAACTCATAGCACGCATACAAGCAGTGCTCAGGCGAATAAAAACTTCTCTGGTAACACGAGATTATATTGAGATAGGCGATCTTGCAATTGATGTATACAAACATGAGGTATCCATACAAGGAGAATCTATTCCATTGACCCTCACAGAATTCAAGCTTCTTCACCAGCTTGCCAATAAGCCAGGGCGTGTATTTACCCGAGAGCAATTACTCGATGTGGTATCCGGATCCGAGATAACCGTTATTGACCGGACAATAGACGTACATATCGCTTCTTTGAGAAAAAAACTAAAGTCTTTTGCAAATTTCATCGTTACCATACGGGGAATTGGTTATAAATTTAAAGAGTACTAAGAATGATGAGAAATACATTGTTTTGGAAGATTTTTACAAGCTATATTATACTTTTGTGTCTATGCCTGATCTTTACAGGATATTTTGTAAGCAGGGTTATTAAGAAATATCAGGTAAATCTATTCACAAAAAACCTGGAATCTGATGCAACATTCATTCATCACTCTATCAAAGCATTATTATCAAAGAATGATACAGAAGAGATTACCCGCGTTTGTAAAACATTGAGCCGGCGTTTAAACCTTAACATCGTTATCACAACTTATACAGGAGAGATCATCAGCCAATCGGAAATTATGGAATCTATGAAATCTGGCCATAAAGACCGTATTGGTAATGTATTAAAAAACAAGACAGATACCATATATCACGATAGTCGCTCTGGATTAATCTATGCTGTTACACCGATAAAAGTGTCCGAAGACAGGAAGTTCTTTCTGATTACATCAGCCTCTTTTATAGCCGATACAGCAAGCCTAACTGCTGCTACAAAAACCGTTATACTTTATTTACTCCTCACATTTGCAATAACATTAGCTATGGGCTTTATCGTTATTAGAATAAATACATCCCCTCTCCTAAACATTACCCAAATAGCACAAAATTTTGCACAGGGCAATTTTGCCCGAAAAGTAGAAATTGTTTCTTCAGATGAAATGGGCGATCTGGCAAATGCCATCAATACTATGGGCGTTGAACTCCAATCCCAAATGCAAACTATTCTGGATGATAAAAATAAATTGGACGCTATTATGGTTAATATGAACGATGCGATAATCACAACAGACTTACAGGAACGAATTATTCTTATCAACCATGCAGCTAAAGTCTTATTTGGAATACCAAAGATTACCTTGCATATAGATTATCTATGGGAAAAGATACGAAATGAGAAATTATGTAATCTGGTGAGGGAAACCATTCAGACTCAAACGGCCAGGATATCAGAAATTGAGCTTCTTTCACCTGAAAAGAAATTGTTACAAGCTCACCTTTCCCTTATCCAGATTGATAAAAATACCCGGGGAGTTCTTCTTGTGTTCCATGATATTACAGAATTGAGGAAACTCGAAAACACACGGAAAGAATTTGTCGCCAATGTATCTCATGAATTAAGAACACCTCTCGCTTCCATCAAGGGATATGTGGAAACATTACTCGATAATACGGTAATAGATCAGGAACATTTACGAGAATTTCTCACGATTATCATGAAACATACCCAGAGGCTCGATAACCTGATTAAAGATATTCTGGAGTTATCCAAATTAGATTCCCATGATTTAAAAATAGAACTTCGGAGTTTAGACATACATCCTTGTATAGAAGGTCTGTTTTCACATTACAAGGAACACTGCATACAAAGAGATCAAACTTTTGAACTCAATATACCTCATCGTATACCCATGATTGAAACAAATGAATATATCTTGCGCCAATTGTTAACCAACTTGCTTGATAATGCTATCAAATATACACCAAAAGGTGGTCGGATAGGTCTGAAGATTGAACCGGTCAATTCATCTGTACTGTTTGAAGTATCAGATACAGGTATCGGTATTCCCAAAGAACATATCCCGCGCATATTTGAGAGATTCTACCGGGTTGATCCGGCTCGGTCCCGCGAAATGGGAGGAACAGGATTAGGTCTTCCTATAGTTAAACATATTGTTAATCTCCACCATGGACTTATTAAAGTCGAAAGTACTCCAGGTGTTGGAAGCAGATTCATAATCACACTACCGAAACAGCAGCCCAAACGTACAACGTAACTCAATCACACCTTGATCACCGATAAATACAGATTAACTAAAAATGATTATTCTCATTAATTATTTTATTTAAAGTGGAACAATTTCACCTTATAATTATGGAATGGTTTATGCGAATCTTATCTATGATCTCATAAAGATTTGGATTTAATAGTATGGAACTTATACTTGATAGTATAGAAGGACTGATTTATATATACGAAGAGATATTTTGGCTTAAAGAATGCCTCACCGTATTTAAGTCTATAATTGTTTTTGCTTTAGTTAAATGGATGCTCAAGTTTAGTTATGGGGCAGAATTTTTTTTATATCTGGGCACCCTCATCGGCGTTGCATGTATTTTCTTTGGCGATATTGGTTATTTGAGTGATAACGATGTGCTTAAACTCATTGCTCCAACTTGCTTATGCTTGCTCATATACAACAAAAACGGAAACATTGATACCATCCTGTTTGCTTTTCTTATCCCCTATTTTATTACCTCTTTTGAATTCTACCGAAGTTTCTATATCGCAATAGAATCTATAGGATCACATCTACTGATTATTTTTTGTATCATGATTGTTAAAGAAAATATTTATCTTTCTTTATTTATCAGCATCGTAATTGGCTTACTTATTAATTTCATTGGCTATAACAGTCCTCCGGGCACGAATGATCTCCTGTTAAATCCAGCGTTAATTACCTTATCGGTAAAAGGGCTTGAATTTTATACAAAAAATACCCGGTATACGGAATTTTTAAAGTCTTTCTGGGCGACACTTTTATGTTTTGCTTATTTCGGAAGCTGGATCTTTCATTGTATAAAACCAATATGTCCCCTTGAGTACAATCTTAAATGATTTATTTTTATATACCTTTACCTTGACATATAAAATTCTCTTTCTTATAATTAAAAGTAGAATCTATTAAAGCAGGAATGTTAAACATAGGGGTTCTGTTAACCGCAAAAATCGTGAATAAAAAACATATTCGCAAAAAAAACACAAAAACTGAAATTATTCAATCCTTAAGGCCTAGTATTCTCCAATACTGGCTCGCATCTATTTTTCTTGCATTTTCAATTTTCTTATCATTTCGAAGATTTGGTGTAAACACTATCACAGGAATAAGCATATTATCTGTTAGCAGTTCTCTTGCTGCTTATATTATTATTTCAGTTTGCACTACGAGATATTTAATTACACATCGGGGACTTTTGGTCAGACAAGGCCCTTTCTCAATAAAATTTAAAGAAATAAGCTATTGTGATATTAATAATATTATGATCAAACAAGGGTCTGTGCAAAAGCGTTTTAAAATTGGCAGTCTCACCATAAATACTGAGTGTATTAGCCGTATATTGAGAGGAATTAAAAATCCCCATAAAATAAAAGAGCTCATTAACAAACAAAAGGCATCTGAATATGAAAGGCGTACATTATTGAGGAGAATGTTATAATTATTCGCGGAAAAATCCCTGTTTCATTTTCCCTTTCCGAATAATACTACATTTATAGTCTTGAGCAATATTACAAAATCCAGAAGGAACGACATATTTTTTATGTAATAGAGGTCGTATTGTAATTTTTCTTCGGTTTGCTCAATTGATGATGCATAAGGGTATTTTATTTGCGCCCAGCCTGTTAAGCCTGGTCTTACAGTAAGTCGCTGGTTATAAAAAGGTATTTTTTCCTCAAACTCTTTTATGAAGACTTGTCTTTCCGGACGAGGTCCGGTTAAACCCATATTCCCATTCATAATATTTAACAGTTGAGGAATCTCATCCAACCTCCACTTTCTGAGGAATTTTCCAACCCCTGTAATACGGGGATCATTATCTGTAGTATAAACTGCGCCCGTATTTAATTCTGCATCCTCTAACATGGTGCGAAATTTTACCATGGTAAACCTTCTCTTGTCTTTTCCCATACGTTCCTGGGTGTAAAAAATACTGCCCTGCGAGGTAGCTTTAATGAGTATCGCTATAATGAGCATACCAGGTGTTAACAGGATGAAAAGCATGAACGCAATGAATACTTCAAAAACGGGTTTAACTAATTTGCCGTATAATTTCGGTTTGCCGATAAGGATATGTAACATCCATGTATCATTAATGTGATGAAAGGGGATTTTACCGGTAAGTTGCTCATAAATGGCTGGCATATCAATAATATCAATCCCACTCCATGAACAGCGAATCAATGCCTTAATCAAATCGGCATGCTTCTCATGGGTAATAGCGACAATAATGAGATTAATAGCATAGGTATGAATAATAGTGGGTAAGGCATATCTATTACCAATCACGGGAATTCCACCAATACGTGTATCCCTCTTCAGCTTATCGTCATCAATAAAGCCAATAACTTTTAACCCTGTTTTTTTTGACTTTTTTATCTCGTCCAAAATCGACTTCCCTGCCCAGCCGGCGCCAATAATTAATGTATTTCGGTGAAAAATCGGATGATCGAGTAAATAGCTATACAAAATCCTCCAACCTATGATAAAAAGCGTAATAAGCACACCTAATATTATGAATACGCCACGTCCTATTCTCAGTGACCAACTCATATAAAACAGAAACGTTGTAATAATAAATGCACTGGTGGATGCAGAAATGATAGTTATGATATTACTTACAGACTTAAAGTCTTTCCGCATATCATAAAGTTCGGTAAGAAAGAACGTGAAAACAAAGATTAACCCGGTCAATAGAAACGACACGAGATTATCTCTTATATAGTCCCATCCGGTACTTAGACCTAAACGAAGTATCGCTGATAAAAAGATAGCGCCATTTACAATAATCACATCCCCTGCACTAAGGATTATCTGGCGTTTTGAGAATGGATAGTTAAAAATCTTAATTGGCATAAGAGAAATGGATTTCTTTATCCAGAGGAAATTACTGTTGCATTAGCGCTCTCAACAGGAGGTTCACATGATAAATTTGAACCTGCAAAGAGATAAGCAATCATGCTAAATCCAACCAAAGAATTTTTCGATATCATTGAAGAAAATCCCGGGATTATTTACATAAAGATAGCTTCTGGCCTTTACCCTTTCAAAGATGCGTATAAAGCCTTTATTATAATGGTGAAAGGCATTCTTTAGCTCGTTTTCCAATACTGCAAAATCCTCGTGACTCATAGTATCAATCCTTCGATTTACATCCTTCAGATAATAGCCGCTCGGTATGCGGGTAAAGAAATCCTCATATGACATTTCTTTATTTAAAAGTCCGGATTCAACACCGATATCAAAAAGTCTTGTACCGGGGAAAGGCTCATAGACGCCGATCGAGGCAAAACCAGGCTTTATCTCATAGAGTAAATCAAGAGTATGCTTAGTATCTTCTTTCGTCTCCGTAGGTATACCCATCATAAAATAAGCTGTCCAATGAATACCTGCTTCACGGAAGAGTCTTGATGATTCTTTTATCCGTTCCAGGGTAATACCTTTATCTATTAACTTTAATATTCTTTCACTGCCCGATTCAATTCCAACCTTTATGCTATTACAGCCGGCCTTTTTCATAGCTTTCAGGAGCTCTGAATCCACTAAATCTACCCGTGTATTGCAATCCCAATTGATCTTTATCCCTGCATCTGACAGGCAATCGCAAAATTCCAAAACCCTCTTTCTGTGAATAGTAAAAGAATCATCCTTAAAGGTAAATTGACGGGTTCCATAGCGTTGGTATACATACTTGATTTCTTCTAAAATATTTGTTAAAGAGCGGTACCTCACTTTTTTTGTCCATATCTGTGTTGCACAATAGGAACAATTATACGGGCAACCCCGGCTTCCCATGAGTAAGCCCATATCTTCTGAAGTATAGGTATGCAATCCTAAAAGTGATTCCCGGTCCGGAAATGGAAGGCAATCTAAATTATCGATAAACCTTCCTGTCGCATTATGGATATTTTTATTACCATCCCGATAAGAGAGTCCGTATACGTTACTGAGGGCAGGAGAAATATCTGTTTTACCATTGCCGGCATGGGAGCCGGTGTCTGCCGTGCTTAATATGTTTACCAATTCAAGCATTGATGTTTCACCCTCTCCGTTTATAACAAAATCAACATCTCGCGTGTTTTTAAGAATTTCATCTGCCTTTAACGTTGCATGGGGACCGCCAAAAATAACGTAACAATTTTTATTATATCTTTTTACTAAAGAAGCAACAAGGAATGCAGATGCTGCTTTAGGAGTCATAACGGTTATCCCAACGGCGTCAGGTTGGAATTTCTCAAAGACCCGGGGAATTTCTTTGATAATCGGATTTTCCGGATTCTTCAACTCCTTTACATAGGTATGATATTTATCAGGCAATCTCGTATAATCTATACCCTTTGGACTTACATTACAGTCAGCATCATACAGGGTTACCTGATGTCCGGCCTTTTTAAGTGTTGAGGATAGATAACTTAGTCCTAAAGGAAAATAACGGTTATAGTAATTAAAAAATCTATAAAAGGGAGGATCTATCAAAAGAATTTTCATTTTTGATATACAATTTTGGATTTGATGTGGTGTATGAGGCTCTCTCCACACATTAGTATAACACACATAGACATATGCCGTTCCGGGTATACAACATATTACCTGATAATTTTAACATAAAAAAATATCCAGGCAATGGTAAAACCCTAGAAAACTGAGAAGCAAAGGTATATAATATCCGAAATTATCGAAGAGCAGGGAAAATACCCTATGCATATTCTTAATTAGTTAGAATTACAAAATAAAGTTATCACAACTATCTATGCTGGCAAAAGTTAAAAGTGTTGCCGTTTTCGGAATTGACGCATATTTATTAGATATTGAGATTTATATCGCCACAGGCGATATGCCTTATGTCGCCATCGTTGGGTTGCCTGACACTGCGGTTAAGGAGAGTCGCGACAGAGTAAAGGCAGCAATCAATACCAGCGGTTACCGATTTCCCCACAAGCCGATGACTATAAACCTGGCGCCTGCGGACCGCAAGAAAGAGGGGCCTGCTTTCGAATTACCCATAGCGATCGGAATCCTTATAGCAACTGGCCAAATCGGAATACAAGACGTCCGGGAATATGCTATTGTAGGCGAGCTATCGTTAGATGGCAGGTTACGTCCTGTTAAGGGATGCCTATCAATGGCGCTGAAATGCAAAGAACTGGGTATAAAGAAATTGCTGGCTCCCTCCGAGAATGTATCTGAGGCGGCTATTGTTGCCGGGATTGATGCTATCCCTGTTAAAACCCTTGCAGATACTGTAGGAATACTCACCGGATCTATCCCAGCCATTCCTCACAAGGTTACGGTAGAAGAGATATTTAAGGAATCCGGCAGCTATGATGTGGATTATGCCGATGTAAAAGGCCAGGAACATGCTAAGCGGGCGCTGACAGTTGCGGTAGCCGGAAATCATAATCTCATTATGGTAGGGCCGCCAGGGTCAGGCAAGACAATGCTTGCACAACGGATACCTACTATCATGCCATCTCTTACCCTGGAAGAAGCTTTAGATACAACCAGGATTTATAGCATAGCAGGCCTTCTTAATCCTGGACAATCGTTGATTGCAACAAGACCTTTTCGTGCCCCGCATCATACCATTAGCACTGCCGGGCTAGTTGGAGGTGGTTCATTTCCAAGGCCAGGAGAGATCAGCCTTTCACATCACGGGGTACTTTTTTTAGATGAGCTTCCGGAATTCGACCGAAAGACACTGGAAGTGCTTCGGCAGCCTCTGGAGACAGGCAGTATAACAATTTCACGGGCTATGAGCTCGGTTACTTACCCGGCAAGCTCAGTCCTCGTAGCTTCTTGCAATCCATGTCCCTGTGGATTCTATACAGATAAACAACGCCCTTGCCGCTGTACGCCTCACCAAATTCAAAACTACATGTCAAAAGTTTCCGGGCCTCTGTTAGATAGAATTGATATACAACTGGAGGTTCCGGCTGTGCGCTACGGTGAGCTTGTTGCAGACAGAGAGGCACAGTCTTCAGATGATATGAGGAAAAAAGTACTGGCAGCCCGTATAATGCAAAAAGAACGCTTTAAAGACCTGCTCGCCAATCATGGCCAAGAACAGGGAATTATGGTGAATGCCCGTATGTCCTCTAAACAAGTCAAAAAGTATTGTATCCTTGATAAACCCGCAGAAACACTACTACACCAGGCAATGACGGATTTAGGAATTTCTGCGCGTGGACATAGCAAGGTACTCAAAGTAGCGCGCACTATTGCGGATATTGATGAAAGTCAAATCATAAAGATAGACCATATATCAGAGGCAATACAGTACAGAAGCCTGGACAGGACTTTGTGGAAGTAACGGCTCATCTTTTTCCTTGCTGATTTAAGCTTGCACATGGTAAAGATTGGTCTGAAATTCGAGAGGTTTTCTTTGTTTGTTTTTGCATAATTTTATGGCCTCCTCTGCTTTTATCGGTTATCAAAGATTTCTACTTTCTTGATTATCGCATAAAATTATGCACTGTAAAGATTGGCAAAAGGCCAATCGCGTATGTCTCATCTTTTTAAAACTATTGACAAAGGTAGCTACTTGCTATTAAAACGTAGCTATGATTACTGTCGGTATTAAAGAGTTAAAAAACAGATTAAGCCATTATCTCCGCGAAATAAAGAAAGGCGAAAAGATAGTAATTACCGAAAGGGAAAAGGTAATAGCCACCATTGTTCCTGTGGAAAGAGCAAACGAAGACCCCCAACTCCTTTCTCTTGTTAAAGAAGGTTTTGCTGTGTGGAAAGGCGGTAAACCCGTGGGAAGTGAATATCCTGTTAAAATCAAAGGGAAGACCGTTTCTGAGATTGTCATTGAGGAGAGAAGGTGATCCTTTATCTTGATACCAGCGACCTGGTAAAATTGTACGTTGAGGAAATTGGCTCTAAAAGAACGAAGGATATGGTCCGCACTGCAACAGTTGTTTCTACTTCAAAAGTAGCTTATGCCGAAGCAAGGGCTGCCTTTGCAAGGAAACAGAAAGACGATGGGATTTCTAAGGAGATACTGCAAAAAATTGCAGAAGATTTTACCAGAGACTGGGAAAGTTGTTTTATACTTGAGGTAACAGATGGTTTAATACGGCTTGCCGGTGATATTGCCCAAAAGTATCTTCTCAGGGGTTTTGATGCCGTTCATCTGGCATCAGCCATCAATTTAAAGCACAAAATCAGATCAGAGGTGTATTTTTCAAGTAATGATGCAAAACTAAACCATGCTGCGGAAAAAGAAGGAATGGTTTTCATTCAATATTTTTCGCCATAACTTATGGTGATTCTGTCTATGACAAAGTCTTTGTCATGCGCCCTCTTTTCATTGATGAGTTCAACCTCCTTGTACACACATAATACCTGTGCCATTTTCTCGTCAAACACAGAATCCCTTTTTTCAAGGTAATACCGAACCTTGTGCGGTCTTATCTCAGCCTCGTTAGGTATCACCCATAATTTCGACCTCGAAAGTTTTATCAATCGGTCTCGCTTGCTCTACAGAATGATATACCAGAAGCTATCCCAAAACCTATTTTTGTACGGAAACCTCTTTCTCTCTTCAAATGATTCTTGATACTAACAGTGAGGTTTTTAGATAACTCCAGACCGGGTGGCACGGACAAACCATGTCCCCGTACGTCTTGAACGGGAATCTTTTGTTCGTGCTTATTTACACATAGATTATGGATTACAAAGCACTGACAAACAAAGCTTGTCAGCGCCACCCCAGGAACCAGCTTGCGGAGTATGAAGATTTCTATACTTATAAATACTTATATCTCAAATAATTATAGTTACTAAATTACTGTTTTGGGATGGCCTCTATTACAAACGAAAAACTACCAACGTCCCAGAAAAGGATGGTATTGGGCTTTATCAGAGAGATGTCTTTTAATATTGTAAGCCTGTTCCTGAATAACCTCCCGAAGAGTAAGCCTGCGGCCGTGAAACCAGACCTCGTTTGAAAGGCGGCTTATGACCGATTTTGAAATCTTTTTCCTGGTTTCCGTGGCAAGCATGCCGTCATCCCCTTGCTCCAGCCTTTCTCCCCTGTTCAGCATCGTGAATATCCCCCTATCAACGGCAAACGGACGGAACTCTTCAATAAGGTCATAAATAAGGGTTGGTTTTCCCGTCTGATAGCTGTGAAGAAAACCCGCCATAGGATTAAGTCCTGTCCTGATAACTGCATTTAAACAATCTCCATAGAGGATGCCATAGCCGTAGTTCAAAGCCGAATTTACCAGGTCAGTAGCGCCGTGCCTTACCCGTCCGGAGAACTGTACCCCATTACGAAACAGATGTCCCACGATCTCCCAATATGCAGCCCCGAATGCCCCTTCCCATCCCATCATCTGCTGCCGGAATGTTTCCGGATCAGAAAGAACTGTGGCGTTTTTAATCTTCTCAATACCATCGCTCAGAAATTGTCGCCTTTCTACAAAAATCTTTCCAAAGCCGTTTTCACGGTTCAACGGGTATTTGAAATAATATTTCAGGAGCGCAAACTGGTTTTTGACCTTTCCAAGAATAAACATCTTTGCAAGGGTGAGACCTTTTTCTTTATCTCTTTCAGTTATCTGTAACAAAGAAACCTCACCGGAACTTCCGCCCGGCGGACCAACTACCGCAATAATCTTGCCCAGGTTATCTACGAAATGGATGTAGACGTCCTTCTTCATACAAAGTTCTACCACATCACCGGAGATGGAAACACCCCTTCCGCTTAAAGTCAGTCCTGACAGCCGTACCACCGGTAGTTCGCTTACAATCCTCTGTTTGCTCATAACCACAATCCGTTCCCCTCTTTTCCCGACAAAATGTCCGGGCGTTGTAACAATCAGATTCCCGCTTTCACCGGATTCCTTCCTGCACTTTTGTCTTTTTCTTGAGATCTTTTTCTCAACAGAGTGATTTATCCTGGCAGTATCATGGTTGACATCATCTGTCTCCACCGTTTTTATGGCTTGTGCCCAGAGGCCTTCCCATTTTTTAAAACCGTCTCTTTTCCCATCCGCAATCAAAGACGGAAAGGAAAGTCCCTGGGGAGGAATACGATCCCACTTTCCCGTCTGAATCTTCGAAGTAGCCAGAGTCAGGAACTCTTTTTCTATGAAACAATCAATCTCAGAAAACTGCCGGGTGGGGTTAAGGAAACTATAATATCGTTGCCAACTCTCTACCTGGTTGGTCAATTTCGATATAACCTCTTCCGGAGTTTTTACCATTTTTTGTGCCAGAAGCCATCGTATCTTCTTTTTCATCTTTTTTATCTTTTTTGTATCAATCGCCCTCTCTTTTCCGCAAAAACGGACTCCCAGAAAGGTGAAGCCTTCATCAATGTGTTTTGGAGAAGATTCATCACGATTCAGCATCAAACCGAGGGAATCCTTTAAAAATTCCACAATTTGGACATCAGATGAAACAACCTCTTCCTGGCTCTCACCCAATATCACATAGTCATCGGCATAACGTATCCAATCAACTCCCAATTTTGTGGCAAACACATCCAGGGGGTGGAGGTAGAGGTTTGCCAGAAGCGGAGAGATAACACCCCCCTGACGTATACCTGCCTGCACGTTCCGCCAGCGTCCATTTTTTTCTACCAGACCCATCCTGCACCACAAGGCCACCAGCTCGACCATTGTGGGTTCTCCCTGCACCAGGGCAGAAAACTGTTCCATGAGACGGTTATGGTCTACGGTATCGAAGAAATTATCAATATCCCTCTGCACTACCCACGTCTTTTTTCTATTGTTCAGGCTGTTTTCAACACGCCGTATAGCCTTATAGTGACCCGTGCCGGGCCGATAGGCATAGCTGCAATCTAAAAACATCTTCTCGGCAAGAGGTTCTACCACCTCCAGCATGGCGGCCTGAACTACCTTATCGGCAACGGAGGGAAGTCCTAACTCTCTCCACTCATTTTCCTCATTAAATTTTGGAATATATGTTACTGCGGCAGGTTGAGGAATATAACGGCGTTCTCGTATATCCTTCTGCAGTTTGGTGATATGTTGATCAAGACGGTGACCAAACTCCTCTACGGTAATACCATCAAGCCCACCGGCGGCCTTTTTTGAGGCAATGCGGCGATATGCGGTAAGGAAGTTAGACGTGCTTAAGAACTGTTCGAGAAGGTTTTCTGCTATCATACTAACGAATTAATCGCACGTTTTGTGAAAAAGGTGACAACGAAAAACCTAAATTCAGATAACCAGTATACCTAAAATACAATGTATATGGCAGAAAGCCCTTCAATTATTTTTTATCTTCGCCTAAGCATAATATTAGATCCTTTCCTTAGTTTTCAATTTTGCTTTTTTAAACAATCTGTGTAAACGTATCTATGTAGTTGCCTGCCCCCCTGATATGAAAAATACGTAGTCATTGATCTTCTACAGGAATTTTTTTTACACGATACCCGTATTCGTCTATTGATACAATAGCCCCTTTAGCAATAAAAACTTCTACGGAAGGTAGCACATTCAAAAGAATTCTCGTAATTATATCCGGTTTGACATCGGCAACTCGCAAGGAAACAACACTTGGGCTGTTAAGTCCGCTTTGAACAATAATTGCGGAAAAATCTAAATCTTAAGTAATAATTACAGCCTGCTCTTTGCTTGCTAATTGAATAATCTCACTGTCGGAAGACGTAGAAGGAAGATTGTCTGTAACACGGGTAACCGTATACCCTGCTTTTTGTAATTCTTTAACAGTAAGTGGTGAAATGTGTACGTCTGCTATAAACTTTAATCTCATAGCCTCTACTCATGAGTGACTTGAAGGGGATAATAGTATTCTCCGGCAAGCCATGCTGCATATTCTATCGCTTGAAGGATGTCTTTCTCTTCAAGTTCCGGGTATGCCTTCAATATTTCTCCATGACTCATACCTGAAGCAAGTAATTTAAGTACGAAGGCAACGGTAATTCGCATTCCCCGTATAGTAGCTTGTCCCATACAAACTTCCGGCTTGACTGTTATACGATCAAATAATTTCTTTCTCATTCTTGCCTTCCTTTCCCGGTATTTATTCTACTTGTACCTCTCATGTAGGTCAGGGCATTTCCCGCTATAATAAACCCAGTTGTTCCGAATTTCAATGGCTACTCATCATCGGATTGATCAATTTATTGGTAGGCGATGCCTACCCTACATGGCTGTAAAACTTTATGGTCCAAAATCTGTGTAATCCGTGAAATCTGTTGTTTCAATCTCCTTTTATCGGTCTGAGATTTCACCTCGTTAGATTATACCATATTTACTGTATTTCTTCAGGTTAAACCTCAGATTGTGATATAAAAGCTTCCCTTAAACTCTAACCTGCACGTACCGGACAACACGCCGGTATGGCCGCAACATTAAGTCCTTCCTTTAGTCTTCAAGTACGTTGAGGAAGACAAGAAAAAAGTCGTGATTAAACCTCTCGTACCGTGACATTAGTTCCTTCCTTTAGTCTTCAAGACATCGCAGAAGGAACATTAGATGAATATGAATACATGTACCGTGACATTAATTCCTTCCTTTAGTCTTCAAGAAATTGATTGACGGGACTTGGGTTGAAGCAAAAAATTATGTACCGTGACATTAATTCCTTCCTTTAGTCTTCAAGGGATTTATACTAGGGCGTAAGATCGCGGAGCTGGCGGTACCGTGACATTAATTCCTTCCTTTAGTCTTCAAGCTTGCGATTGATATACTGGTTTCTCCCAACGTCCTTGGTACCGTGACATTAATTCCTTCCTTTAGTCTTCAAGTTGTTTAATTTTTAATTTAAGAAGTGGTAGTTTTTGTACCGTGACATTAATTCCTTCCTTTAGTCTTCAAGTGATTAAAAAAAATAGGACTTTCTGCGTTTTCTTGTACCGTGACATTAATTCCTTCCTTTAGTCTTCAAGTGCTAATTGTTAAAATCAGACGAAAGGAGCTAATACCGTACCGTGACATTAATTCCTTCCTTTAGTCTTCAAGAAAATGATAGTAATCTAACAGGGCTGCTGGTTGTGTACCGTGACATTAATTCCTTCCTTTAGTCTTCAAGTCAAGTATGGGGCTCTTACCACAAACAAAGCCCCGTTGTACCGTGACATTAATTCCTTCCTTTAGTCTTCAAGCAAATGGTTTTTCTGCAAAATGCGGACCTTGCGCTGTACCGTGACATTAATTCCTTCCTTTAGTCTTCAAGAGGTTCTGTGGCGCGAAACAATAAAAAAAAAGAGGAAAGTGTACCGTGACATTAATTCCTTCCTTTAGTCTTCAAGAAATCGCGGAGCTAGCAGGGAAAAACCTTGCGCTAGAAGGTACCGTGACATTAATTCCTTCCTTTAGTCTTCAAGCTCGTCGGACAACTATGAGGACATCCTCGATCTCCGTACCGTGACATTAATTCCTTCCTTTAGTCTTCAAGCTCACGAGGGCGGTGTGCCTCATGTGGTTAAACAAACGTACCGTGACATTAATTCCTTCCTTTAGTCTTCAAGAAGGAACTTAGAAGGCAACAATTAGTGGTGCCATTTAGTCGTACCGTGACATTAATTCCTTCCTTTAGTCTTCAAGACCTCTCAAACATTGAGGTTATATACTGGCAGGAAGGGTGCCGTGTTGTAAACCATTGAAATTGCCGTAAATAAAAAGTTGGAAAAAAGTTCGCAAACCTCCTTTCTAAAAGCATGAAAAGGTTGAAATTTGCATAACGCAAAAGTGTTAACCCATTGATTTTCAAACTACTTACCTCATCTAAAAATTTCGCAAACCTCATGACCGGATTATCGAGAACCGGGATTTTCGAAAAAACCGCCTTTCGTCTCTACGCTCTCGCCTCCACAAGACTGAAAAAGCTCCTGAAGTATATATCTCTAAAGTTCTTTACTGATCAGGGCTTATAATCTAAATCAAAACACCCTGTTTCTTTATACAAGATTAAACTTCTTGCGGATATTTCCGGATCATATACCGGTCTTTCGCAAACCTGCGGAGATAGGAACTACACAAACGAGGTTTGCGAACTTTTTTCGAATAACACACTGAGACAGATTTCACGCTAACTACGCCCCGTCACTTTTGTTATCCCACGTTGATAGAGAAATACCGACATTCGCAAAACGTCAACCCGTTTTGTGCTCGTCCATTGCAAATCTCAACGTTCCATAGCAGCGAACTTGGTCACTCATGCAGCCAGTTGCTCACGAATTTGTATAGTAATATCAATTTTTTCCATCAATCCTCTTTATTTCCGTAGTTAACTCTGCCCTGAGTAATTTTAATTTATCATCTAAAGAATCAATGCGTACACTTAGTTTATCATCTAAAGAATCAATGCGTGCACTTAATTTATCATCCAGGAAGGCAATGCGCGCATGCAATGTCTTGTCTAAGGAGTCAATCTTCGTACTTAACTTTTCGTCTATAGAACTTATCCTCTCGTCCAAACGCTTTATTTCCGCACGCAATTCCTTATATATTCCAATAAATATACCGTATTTACTTCGCTATTTCTATATCTTCAGCCTTTGGTATCAACCCCTGTACAATGTGGAACGTCACCTTTTGACCTTTTTTTAGCAAGATATTTCCCCGGATAGAATTCTTGCTTATCGATACCTCTTTGCCGTCATCCATAATAAGAATACCGAAACCCTTACCTTCATCAAACCATTTAACCTTACCAATTGATTTCACAGAAGGTAGAGATTTAGGTTTTGTGCGTATAGTTTCACGACCCTTTTCATCACTTTTTTCTGAAGGAGAATACTCTGCTTCCTTCACAAAGGCATTCCATGGACTCCACGGGGTTCTCAGGTATTCTACCCGTTTATCATGAGGCAGCAGCTTTGTATCAGAGAGCCGCTCATACGTATAGTCAGATATTGCTCCCTCAGCGTCCTTGTTAAGGGTGGGATATTTTACGGTGGGTTTGTCGCCGGGTATGCTGAGTAAAGAACGGAGGTCTTTGATGTGTTTTACCCCGTTCCATTCCATATTTTTGTGCGGAGCCGAAGGGGTAAACCACTCAACCAGCTTTTCTCTTCCTTTCTGCACATAAACCCCAATTTCATTTTCGGAGGGCTTCCAGTTTATACCATCCTGATGAACAGTAAAGGTCTGTAACCTTTCTATTGCTATTTTTACGCTACCAAAGCCCATTGGCTTACCCATGCCAAGTTTATGCCCCATTCCCGGCTCAAGTTCAAGGCAATAGCAGAGAAGCCCTAATTCCCACTCCCTCAGATTCTCAAAATAGACATCAAAGGTAAATCTATTGTCCGCAGCTAATGGTTCTACGGTACGATTATTTTCAGTCTTTGGTGTTATATCGTTGTTTCTTAGCACCTCCTGCCAGCCATTATGATGGATATAAAATTTTCTCCCTGGTACGTCACATTTATCGGAGGGTACTGACCATGTCAGGCGTGGTCTTTCAAGGAGTGGAAGGGTCACATACCCACCACAACCATTTTCCCTCTCGGTCAGCCATTTGGGTTTGTTCATAAGGTTTGCAAACCCGAAACGAACCCGTCCTTTGTAATATGTCGTACCAAAAAGCCGGCATGTAGGGCAAAGGCCTTCCGGGTGGATGGAAAGGAGTTTTTTATCAAGAGAATCTAATATGCCGGATAAAAGACCTTCATTAACCTCGTGAACGCAAGGCAAGAGGTTTTTGTGGGGTAATCGTTCTCCCAGTGTTCTGCTGTCGGTTATCCGTGAAAGAGGCACAGGCATGATAGCCTGTACGGTTTTGTCTGCGCCTTCATTGGGAATAAAATAGACCAAATCACCGTCGGTAAGTTCTCTCTTTTGGATTTTTGTGGTAAATATCTTGTTAATATGCCCAAAATTTTTCTCATAATCGCTCAGTACATCTTTGTATTGTTTACAGACTTTTGAAGATACTTTGTATTCGATTGTATTTTTTACCGGAATACAAAATATACGCTCGCACCGCTTGGGAATGGTGTATTCAACCCGATCTTTTATAAATTTTAAGACAGGTCTTGGATATCCCTGTTTAAGACTATTTCGCTTCTCGTGTGCATTATGGAAGATATTGAGCTTTTCCCAATCCCAGGTATCATTAAAATCTTTATCTTCCTCATTTACATTTTTTATATTCACCATGTTAAGCCCGGTAAACTTTATCAATCCACGCTCGGTTCCGTTTTCATGTAATTCCGCCAAATAATCATTGGGATTTTTTCCTGACTTAAGACTAAATTTTACCAGTATTTCACCCTGTAAAACCTTTTTCAATTCTTCCGGCGTTAAGGACCTGAGGAATATCAAATTTTTTCGGGCAACTTCTGCAATTACTTCATTCCGTTTTATTGCAGCCCGAATCTTTGCATTCCTTTTTTCATTTTTTTCTCCATACTGCTCAAATTGAATAGATGCTATAACTGCTTCACTATCATAGAGAGGAAGGCGGTAAACTTTATCAACTAACTTTGTCCCGCCCTTGGTTTTCATGGAATATCTTTCAACTTCGATGATTGAAAACCCTTCGTCGGTTTTTTTCACTAAACCTTTCCGTATTTTTTGAGATGCATCATCTTGAGACTTATTCTTGTCGTTTGATTCATCTTTTTTTTCAGGCGATAACCGGCGTGTTATATATTTCGTTTCATCATAAACGCGAAAACACGAATTGGTAATCGCCTCATAAACAGAACTTATCATACCCCGAATCTCTGAGCCGGGGACCATAATTTCATCGTTTATATGAAAAAACTGGTAATTTTTATGTCCGGAATATGTGTTTTGAAGACCAAAGGCGTCCTCATTTTCTGTATCCGGGATGATAAGGGGTGTTACGGTCTTCAGGGTGCACACAATCTTGCCTGAAACAAGCAATTCCCCTTTCTGTTCTTTGTGAAACTGCTCATGGCCGATCATCTCTTGTTCACGATGCACCGTATTTGCCGGCGCTAAGAAATAGTGCGGGTAATAAATATGGCCTTTATTAAGGGATGGGGTACTGTGGGATGGATAAGTAGAATACGTTCCTGGTTCTGGGGAAATATCTTTTTTTACCGGAATTTGAAATCCGCTCTGGGGATTCAGGATGGTAAGGTCTGTAACCCACCCATACCCAATGCCTGTTTTCCCGCCTATTGGATACAACCCGTCCCGTATATCAACCATGGCGTCTTCGATTTTTTTCTTATAGTCCTTTACAATGTCCTTTTTTATCCAGAATCTACCTTTCAGGATAATGGGCTTTTCAAAGCTTCCCGCAAGCGGCAAGGTATTAAACTTCATCTTATCTTCCGCACCGCCATGGAAACGATCAATTGCCACGTGGTCAATGAGTTTCTTCTTATAGCTCTTCACCGCAGTCACACACTCCTTCTCCCGGTTACCATCGCCATCCTGAACTGGGCCGAATGGTATTTTATTGCTATCAGAATTCTGTTCAGACGGTAATTTTTCCTCTACGACTTCCAAATCCTCAAACCGCAGCTTGCCAGCCTCATGCTCATTGCCAAAGATCGTACACAGGGTACAGGAACAGTCTTCATGATCATCCATTCCCAGATCACCGCTTCTCTTTCCAACGGCCATCCTCACAATACCCCGTATAGTCTCGCCCTTGATGGTTGGAACAAATTTTATTCCACCGTTTTCCCATTTCCTCTTCTCATATGCTATACAATCAATATTATCCTTGTTCAGCAAGGCCGATATGGTATCGGAGGATAATAAAGGTGAGGCAATCTTGATTTCGTATTTGACCTCTGTCCACAGGGGACCGAGATATTCATAATAAGACCTAAGTCCCCACAAAAAGGATATTTGGTTTATAATGCATTCGTGACACAATTGTTTAATATGTTTACTGTATGATTCAAAGAATTTGACTTCTTCTGTTTTAAATAAATTAGTAATTTCTGCTATCGTTTTATTCTCAAGCAATACTTCTTTTTCGATGCCTCTTAATCCTCTTGAACAAATGTATGCTTTAAGCCCTTCTTCATTACACAAATCCCATTCAAACACTTTTATATCGATAAGAGCAAAACGTCCTTTACCCGTAGATCCGGAACCACCAAGCCAGGCCATGCCATCCATCCAATAGCGAATTACGCTCCACAATTCACGCGGTAGCGCATCTTCCCCACGATAACGGAAAACAAACGGAAAAGTAATCCCTTCCGGTCCTATCTCCATATCAAACAACGCCCCCTCGTCTACCGTAGCGGTGTAAGGGTTTAGCCTGATTCTATAACGAATATCGGGTAATTCGATATTCTCACTCCTGGAATCCATTACAGTAATTTTTCGCATAATAGCACAGACCTTACAATCGCATGGAATCATTCTGCCTAATTCCACAATGCAACCACTCCCGCCAAATGCCGTTCTCAAATCTCTGCGGAGGACGCCTCTTATGAGTGAGCGAGGGATACGGTAACGCCCTTTCTTATCCATCAGTATCCTGAAGCTGGTTTGTTCATTTGCTTCAAGTTTTTCATCAGTATTGACAATATCAGGAACCAAGTCCAGGTCATCCTGTGTAGAATCAAAGGATGACTGCACACCAAAATAAAACGGCGTCTCCGCTTTTAATCTCCCGATAATAATCCATTCTTTAACACCTCCAAGTGGTGTAATTGGTATAGAATTATCTGAGATTAGGCATGGCTCTGTTTTCTCCGGTTCCGGATAGTACTCCGTCTCGCCAAGTGTCCTGAACCGTAACACAATTCCACCCGTCTTTTCCTTATAACACCGGTAGAGTTCATTCCCCAGAACTTCACAGAATGTCCTCCATGCGTTCCTCTTGTTCATGAGCCGCCATAATTCCTCTAATATATTCCTTAACTTCTTGCCGTTCACTTCTCTATCCCACAGGTGGTGTTTATCATTTATGCCTTTTGGCAATTTTTCCCAAATATCCGGTTTCTGTAGCCGCATAGCCCTTATCACATCTGCCAGTGTCCTTGCCTTCTCTATCTTGCCGGATTCACGAAAAGCCCCGACAATTTCTTTAGCTTTCATTGACAGGAGCGTAATCGTATCGTTATCCAGGGAACTGTCATTGTCATGAACAGGAGGTTCATCGTTATCATGAGCGGAGCCGGATAATGGTACGGCATCTTGATGAATTGTGGAATTGTTCTGGTATTTTAAATTTAGGGATGTAATAATACCGGTATCTGGATGCGCATACTCTTTATTCTCATCCTGGCTATTATTTCCAGTCACTTCAATCCTGCAAAGCGCCCCACAGAGCTTGTCAACAAAACACAGAGAAGCCAGGAGCAACCCTTTCGCCTTTGAGCAATCATCATGCATCGTTATTGTACCGGTAAATTGCCACCATTGATCATCATCCACCTCCCATACCTTAAAATAATCATGCGCCTTGCCAGTGGTGTAATCAACACGGTTGAGGATTCGCTCCGATGCAATATCATCAGGATGGGAGAATTTTTTGTCGGTTATAAGGTTCAGGTTATCGAAGTGGATGTCATAATCATGTTTATCGTATTTATTATCCCTGTGTCTCTTGCCCGCCTTATCAAATCTGCCCAGGAGCATACAGAGGGGACATGCGTCTTTCTTCTCCTGTTTTTCAGGGTCACATATTGCCGGTCTTCCGGTTTTCCACTGGATTGTTGGCCTCTTTCTGAGGACAGCCGGCTTATCTTTCTCTGTCTCAAACTTGCCGTTGCAGCAAGGTTCTTTAGCCCACATTCCCTGATTCAGACTAATAAGCTCTTCCGCTGCATTTAGGACTGCCGACCTCAAAAGCGTACCTGTGATATAAGGTTTCCCTATGCCATCCTTATCCTTATGCCACTGGGCAAAGCTCATGCCTCTTAAGTATCTCTTATTTTTCTTTCTATCAGCTTTTGCATGCCACTCAGCAAGGCGGTAGGGTTCGAGGAAGGTAAGATGGATAGGCAATATTGTATGCAAGATAACACCTCATTCAAGTGAAATAACCAATATGATAACCTTCTTAACTAAAGAATCCTTTAACGGGCCTTTTCCTTCAAATATCACAGCCGGCAATTCCTGAATGAATTCTTCTAAAACGATTTTTTCAGGAGATACACCAATAATTGCTTTTTTATAATCTCTCGTTTTTTTTGCCAAAATTCGATTCTCTATTTGTTGTACAGAAGCTACATCAGGTTTGTCATCATTTGTAATAAAACAGCCGCACCAGTAATCATTTTTGGTATGCTCAAGATAGTTCCATATCTTCTCATAATCCTCAACACCTTCACCAAGAACTACCCTTTTTAATGCCAGCGATGATAAAATAATATATTCTCCTTTAGGGTTCGGCTTCAACGAAAGAAGAATTGGATTATTATTGAGTTCTAACTTTCTTGGTTGCACAGACTTTTCAGATGATGCAGCAATAGCCCGAGCACCATACAATACCGATGGTTCATCAACGGTCGATTTGAAAATTTGCCATACTTGTCGGCACCCATTAACAAAATCGTTTATATATTTTTCAACAGAATTTGAAGCGCCCATTCTCCCTTTTTGAAGTTCCATTATGGCATTCCACAACTTTTCTGGCGATTCGTCAAACTCTACAGCATGCATGTTGATTGCTTTTTCTTCCATCATTTTAATCCAAGTGTCAAAAGAAATCTTAATAAGTTTTGCATTATCGCAATTTCCCTCAAACCAAGATTTTAGTGTTTTCAGGATATTTTCATTTTCTGAAATTTTATGTATATCAATTTTCTTTATCCTTTCCTCCACTTTATCAAGCAGGGAGAGGCGTTGTTTATCATCCAAATTTGGCCCACAAAAAGCAGCAAGGAATTTCCAACAAATCTCATCTGCCTCAAAAGCAATCTTTGCATCTTCTATCAATTTTAAACTAACTCGCACTGCACCAGATTTTTTTACCCCACCAGGAAGAAAGTAATCCAATGCCGCTTCATCTCCCAATCGCCATAACTTAAGAGATGAGGGTTTTGATACCGCAGCGAGTAATCTTTTATGATAAGATGCCTCTTGTTTTATTCGAGAAAGTAATAGTTTATCTCTTTTTAATTCAAGCGATATTTCATGCAGGTACTCTTGGGGTATCTCCCTCGTTAATTTTTCCCATTTTCCCGACAAAAAAGTGTCGAAGTTTTCAATAATTATTTCCAGGGTATTTTCACTATAATCCGAATATAATTCATACCAAGGGAACCTGTATCGTTCATCTTCTGGTATTTGTTCAAGATGATAACGGCGGGATTCATTAAGTACTACTAACCTTAATGGTGAAAACTCACTTTCTTCAAGCCAGCCTATTGTTTTTTCAAATATGGTATCTAACGCCTTCATAGCTTTTTCAGCAATTTCCTTTTTGCGGGGTACAATTAAAAACTGTAATACCTCCATCAAATAGTTTACTCGATCGAAGGCAATAAAAGACACCTCTGCATCATGCCATAGAGAATCTTCATCAGTTGCAGTAACTAGCTCTATATTGGTAAACAAGGAAATTGCAAATTCTACTTGCCGCCTGATTTTTTCCACTGAATTTAATAAAAAGTTTGTAAATTCATCACTTTTTATAAAAGGCTCGCAGTTCTCCTCGATCTCAGAGATATCTTGAACAATTTCTGGCGAAAGCATGTGTGACTTACCCCATTCAAGGAGAGCGCTAAACAATTCGTTTCTACTTTTGTCTGTTAATTGCATTGCTTTATCTCACACAAACTTCCAGAAAAAATAGATTTATCCTTTGTGCGCATATGAAATAATTTATTATTTTTATCTAAGTACATAGTAACAGGCGTCAAATGAAATACAAAATGGGAATTATTACTATCCCAATTATAACATACTCCACGAAATATCGCCTTCTGGTAGATACCCTTATTTTGACAAACACAAATCAATTCGATTTTATTACAGGAGTGTCTGTCTTTAAATATTGCTACATTATTAATCGTATTTGACTTAAGTAAAGTGACAAATTGTTCTAAATACAACCTGCAATAATCTTTTATCTGGGGGTGTATATCTTTAAATAACGATAATGAAACACAATGTTCTTCATCACAGGAGCTGTTATCCTGATTTGGTTTGCAAAATTTAAAAGTTTTCTCTGGAAAGAAGCTATACCTCAACATTTTTTCCCATAATGCGGTTTCATCTTCGTTCGCGCCTGGCAATAAGGAAAACATATGCTTCCATATGCCAAAGTGCCACTTTGCTGGATACGTAAAACCGTGCAAAAAAACACGAACATCTTTGAGGGCACCACTATTTTTAATTTTAGCTGTGAATTGCATGGGGAAATTATTCAAACCATCTGTTCTATAAACACTCCTCTCAGAATTACCATTTGTATCGATAATATCAGGATAAAATAATAGTTTCCCCATTAACGTGGAAAGATATTTAAAACCAAATACAGGAAAAACGTAATCTTTTCCCCTTACTATATATACATTTAAAAATGGGATATCAACATTGTAAACTTCATCTTCCACTTTGAAGTTGTTTTTAAACTGTTCTCCACAATCCTCTCTCAATTTATTAGACCACAATTTCCAATTGGATTTTTTTGGTTTATAAATAACTTTACTTCTAGAAAGAGGAGCTTCAATAGGAATGCCAAGTAGGGTTTTAATGGATTCGTTAAGCAGATATTTAAAATAGAAATGATCTCTCAGGATTTTACTGTATCCTTTTAGTGCAACGTATGCTTTGTTCTGTTCTTTTTTTATTACTACAAGAATTTTTACTATTTCTGTTTCTTTAATTTCTACGCCAGGTGGTACATACTTATCAGCCAAGATAAGTTTGGTTTCTTGTAAAATTTCATTAAAGCCACTTATTTTCGACTTTAGCTTTACAGTATCTTTTTTTTCATTGTTATCTGTAACCACTTTAAGTATCCATCGTTTATTATAAATATCTCTGTCTATTACTAAAGCTTCTGGAAAAACATGGCCTATTGGTATGTTCGTCATGTTAATCATTCCTGCAATATTCCTCTCTTTCAGCCTTCAATTTTTTTCTCAGGCGGCTTAAGTTTTGATTGAGAGTATTTGGTTTTAAAGATAGGCTCTTTGCTATTTCTTCCTGAGATAAGCCTTCCTTAAAACCATCATAACAGGCTTGTACTAAATCAAGATCATTTTTTTCAATTTCACCCTCAATTACCTTTTTCCTTAAACTCTGTAAAATTTTTTCCACATCATGCTCATTTTCAATGCGTTTAAATTCGTCTGCCTGAGTTGCATCTGGTTTATCAAATAAGATAATCTCGTGTTTCTCATCATCCATTGGAATGGGGAGTGCATTCTCATGTTCTTTTCTTTTATATTTATTTCTAAAATAATCATTCTTCTTGTTTTGTATTATTCTTCGTACCCATACCCTAAACTGGATATGGGTGGTTCCTTTAAAGTTGCCAAGCTGAATAGCTTCAATTGATTCTGAGATTATATCCCGGATATCATCTTTGGGTAATTTTAATGCATCTTTGACTTTCAGTATTTCATGCATCAATATTTGACACGTTCCTTTTTTGAGAACTGAGCATTCAACACAAAGTTTTCCAGACCCTCTCATTTCGAGGCAGGAATGAAGTATTTCTTCTGCATTTTTACTCATATTGATAATCCAATAACACGAAAAACAACGGTGTTATAAAATGCTGGTGTATCACCATTTTCACGATAATTTTCTACCCCAACTTTTTGCCATTCCCACAATTGCTTCATCATACTACTATAATGTTCTTGCCTATATATCTTTTGAATGATGCTTGATATGCGTACATCAAGTGCCTCGTACATCGTTCCCAAAATCTCCCTGGCGTCGTTTGTAAGAAATGCTGTAGTAATAGACAGATGTTCATCCATAATATCTGATAGTGGCGGTACGAGGTCTGTTTCACAAGCGCCCAGGATTATTTTACTGCCTTTTAAAATCATCTTTGTACTTTGTAATATCTCGAGATGCGATATGCCGTTTCCTGTTAACTTAAGCCTGGCATTGAAAGGGTTTACAGCATCTGCTTCTCCATGACAAAGAATAACAAGCATTTCCGGTGAAGCGATAATTGTTTTGAGGTCATCAGGACTCGCCGGGTCTTTTACCGGAGAAGTCCATAGTGTTGAATTGGAAACTAACTCCTCATATGAATATTCAGGGAAATTCTTGAGCAAGATGCTTCCCTGTACTACCGCATTATTTTCTTTCGCAGCAAATGACCACGCAGGAAGGTAACAGCATGGATGATTTTCTAAAAATACACCGTTGTTTTTTTCATGTATTGCCCCATGAAGCGGCAATCGATGCAGGAAATCGTGGGGAATGAATAAAACATTTTTATCTTGTGGAATAATACATTCATCAAAGAGAAAGGGCATGGCATTCCCAATCTCTTTGCAGAGTTGCACAAGGGAATCCGCAGCCCTCTCTTTACATCGGTTATAGTTTGTCTGCCAAGTCAAAAAGACATGAAACAATCTTTGGTATTCTTTAACAAATTCACACTTCCAGGTATTTTCATCCTTGTTATAAATAAGGGCATAGCACTTGTTTTCTAATTGATTTACATAAAAATGGATGACTATCCAGTCTTTTGGTATGGAACGTTGCTCATCAGGTAAAGGTCTTCTCCTCTTTTTTAAGATCTTCCGTGCACCCTTGATATATCCTCCAAGCATCGCTACTGCTTCGGCTTCAAGGATTCTGCTTATTTCTTCTTTTTCCCGTTTATTTTTTGATTTTTTACCCGTCTCTTCTAATGCTGACCAACGAAGCGAGAGGCGACTTTTCAATGAATCGGCAATTTTTGCCTTTTCTTCTTCTTTATCTGCTGCAATGAATGCCAGGTCGTAAAGCCTTCTCTGTCTTGACCAGTACCAACGCAAATGGAGAGACGCAGTTTCCGCCTCTTGTTCTCGGCAAACCTTATACATATCTAACGATAGTTCCTTCCAGCAATTCTTATTGTCGGATTTAAGTTTATTGATAAACTCAACTGCATCTTCCCATAATGGGTCAGAAAAACCCGATAAATACTCTTCAATAACAACCTTCATGCTTTTTCTTATTTCATCTTCATTTTCATTTTCAAGTTCAAGGAGTTTGTATGCCCTGGCCTTCTCAAATTCTATACCTTCCAGGTGAGAGGAAATAATTTGTTCCAAATATTCTCTACTACTCTCTAATTCACAGTAGCGGATAGCAATCTGTACGTCTTCGATATTTTTGTCAAATTTATCACATCCCGATATTAGGGAATTTTCGAGAACTTCTTTTAATGTATTTTTGTCACATTCATCCTTGTTAACCCGATAATACTCAAGATACAACTGACTTTTGATCCTCCATGCCTTCTCAAGCAAATCTATATCAGAAGAATGAGATAAAATATTTTCGGAGGATTGGATTTTTTTAATGGCACTTTCAACAAAGCCAATCCCTTTTTTCAGCGCCTCTTTTTTCTTTTCGGGTATCGTTATACCTTTTGGACGAGTAATAAGGCTTCTCAGAAGGTATGCCTTTGCGATGAGGACAAAGGTTCTCGGCTGAAGTTTTTCATGTCTATCCTTATAAAGACCCATAAGTAGTCTCAAGGCAGATTCAATCGTTTCTTTGCGTTTCTTATGTATATCTTCGGAGGAAAAATTCTCTATATTCTTTTCTGCCATTTCGAAAATAGCGTTTTCACAAGCGACATGATTAGTTTCATTCTCTGCAAGCACCGATGATGATTCTTTCGCGGGGATTATGCCAAATTGGTACAAAGAAGCGCTCTTATGGATCTTCCTGTATTCGTCATAAGCAATGATGTTCTCTGATAGTTTGTTCGTCTTAGAGTCTCTTGCAGCGCCTTGAAGATTTCTTATGATTGCTTCAATCTGTACTCTATTTTTCATTTGGCAGGTATTGATAGTATTTGGAATTTGAAGATTAGGATTAGAGGTAGCATGATATTCATTTTATTTTTATCTGTCAATAGTTTTTTAGCTTATAGACTAAACCAGTAATTTATATCACTTCCATCGTAATAAAACGACTTAATAAGTAACACTAGTACCAAAGTAAGATGCATTCAGAAAAAAACAAATCTCAAACAGAATTCGGGAATAAGCAAGAATATAAAAAACATTGTCACTCCTAAAAGAAATTGCACGACTTATTAAGGAGTAAATTTGAAAAAATCAAATTCTCAGGGAAAGGATGTTGTATGGTAGACAAAACCAATCTTAAAGAACAATTCATCAGGATGGTTAAAACTGATATTGAAAAGCAACGACAGTCGTTTGAGTCGGCAAGGCAGGCATCTATTGATGCGCCGGGAAAGATGCAGAGCAGATATGATACGATGGGAATAGAATCGGCCTGGGTTGCAGACGGATTGGGAAGGGCGCTCCGTGAAAAGGAATTGAATTTAAAATATCTTGAGACTTTTCAATGGACTGAATTTCGTATCTGTGTAGGCATAGGAAGTATCGTAAAAATACTATCTAGTGATACGCCTGATCCAGAATATTTTTTTGTCCTCCCTGTATTAAGCGGCTATGAATTGTGTGAGAACGATATGACAATAACAACACTATCTCCGGAAACACCACTTGGCAAGGTCTTGCTGGGAAAAAAAACGGGAGAAAAAATACCGGTGAACTTTCCCACACATCGAACGATTACCATTGAAGAATTAATATAAATTTTACCAGAACACACTTTAATTGGAGAACGAAATAGTATGTACAACGCAACCAACACCTTAAAATGTACAGAGAGAAACTCCGATATTTTTTCATGCTTTGAAAATACTCTTTGGCAGTTTGACAGGATACAGGTGTTGAAAAATGATACGCTCAGGATTAAAGTTACCAACAATTGTCCCCTGACCTGCAATTTTTGCCACCATGAGGGAAACCTGAAAAGCAAGAATCTTGTACTGAATCAAGACTTAATTCATGGACTCAAGAGATTGCATACAGAATTAAAATTAATGCAGGCGCATTTAACCGGTGGAGAGCCTACATCCTATCCTCATTGCAGAGAACTTATCAGTGAATTAAAGTCAATTGGCTATCGGGTTAAAATGACTTCTAATGGTCAGTTCGACTCGGATTTGATCATGCAACTAAAGGATGCCGGTTTGGATGGTGTAAATTTCAGCGTACATACATTAGACCCACAGAAACTCTGTAGTCTTCAAATACAGCAGAAAAACAACGTGTGGGGTTTACATGCACTGAATCGGCAGCTTCGTAATATACAAAAGGCATTGGAATCTGGTTTAGAGGTAAAAATTAATACGGTAGTTCAAAACGATTCGGATATTCATGACACACTCAAGATAAAAGACCACTGCAAGAACATGGGAGTTAGTTTTCGAATATTAAACGACCTGAAGCAAGGATCATTCTCTATCAAACGGATTGATGAAGTCTTAAAATCAATGAGCGCAAGACTGGAATGTATAAATCTTGTCGATAAGTCTTCCAGCTATTCTCTTATTATGATATCTCAGGATGGATTTAAATTTAAGATAAAGTGCATCAGAAAAAACATTCTGGAAACCTTGTGCGAAGGTTGCAAGGAAAGAAACAACTGTATGGAATGGTTTTACGGAATTCGGATAGAACAAGCAGATGATACGGCAGTGGTACGTTTATGCATGCAACGCCAGGACTATCCAGCTATACAAACGTTTGAAGAATTTTTCACATCAAAACAGTTCTGGGAAATTTTATAAACCGATGTTCGTAAAACTCTCGGAATAAGAATCGATAAAAGATATTCACCATGATATCGAAGTTAAAACAAAAATAAAAAACCATGAATAAATTTTTGAGAATTATTGTCACCTTTACGATGAATACACAGACTTAATATGTAGAAATTATATCAATAAATACTTATTTATATTACACGTAAAAAACCAAAAAAATTACATTATCAAGGAGATAAAGACATGTTAAAAATAACCGACATTGAAAAGGATTCTCAGAAAAAGTTACGGAAAGAGTTGCTCAAGAGAGGTGTAGATCCAGATGCAATCAAAGATCTGCCGGTGGGAGTAAAGGAGAGCAATCAGTTTATATTTAGATATGGCAATACAACCGTAAGTATTCCCGCACCATCTCAAGATGTTATGAATTCCTTATTTAAAAAATATTCCGGGGTCTTTGTTGGCGCATCAATTGTTCTTTTAACCATGGCGGTAGTTAACCTTACTAGTAGACCATCTGGAGAAGATTAAAGAAACAGGAAAAATTGTCCAACATTGATGACTATACAATAGAGCCTGCAGATATGAATCAAAGTCAGATAAGTTTTTACCGATTGTTCATAACGAATAATCTATCGTTTGAAATTCTGCAGTCAGGTAGTAACTCCCTCCGCTAGCCATTATCTTCTGTGTTGGCGCAATTTCTCTCCATCTTGACCCCAACAATTCATAATGAGACAATTCAATCAAAAGGAAACAAAATTATGAGGAATCACTACGATACCTACAAAATGCCAATAGAAGACAACTAATTAAGAACAACTCAAAACAAATCGTCTTATTTGCGTTGAGAAAGCTATGTATGATATTCTGCGTTGATTGTGACATACTCATGGGATAAGTCGCAGGTCCATACCGTATCTGAGTAATTCCCCAATCCAAGTTCCAGGCGGATCTGAATATCTGTGCTTTTCATGGATATACTTAGTGTAGTAAGATCACATTGTGCCGGCATTCCTTTAGCGAAAATCAGGATATCGTTGATGTAGAGAGTGGTCTTTGATTCATCCAATTCCACACCTGCATAACCAGCGGCAGAGACGATACGCCCCCAATTGGGGTCTTCGCCGTTGATTGCTGTCTTTACCAGCGGAGAATCTGCAATTGATCGGGCAATCCGTGCAGCCTCGCCTCGCGACCTTGCGCCAATCACATCGATCTGGATAAATTTCGTAGCGCCTTCTCCATCCTTCACAATAGCTTTTGCCAGATAACTGGCTACGTAATCCAGACCCTGTTGAAAAATCTGTAAAGGCGAGCCGCCGGTATTTTCCTTACTGGAGGAGATATGTACCCCGGAGGCGCCATTTGCGATAATGGCAACGGTATCGTTTGTGCTCGTATGACCATCGATGGTAATGCGATTAAAAGAGGATTCTACGGATTTCCTGAGACATTCATCGAGAAGAGAGGCTGGCAAGGAGACATCTGTTGTAATAAAACATAACATGGTGGCAAGGTTAGGGGCAATCATTCCTGCGCCTTTGGTAATACCGCCAAGGATTACATCCTTATTCTGTATCTTTAATCTGACGGCAATATCTTTCTGCCGGGTATCTGTTGTCATAATAGCCCGTGCCATGGCATTACCATGCGACGGGGTGTTTCCCAGAGATGCCGTTGCTGCCTGAATGCCAGCACGAACTTTATCCATAGGGAGAGGTCTTCCAATGATCCCGGTAGAGGCAACAAGTATCTCATCCTCAGAAATTTTAAGACATTCTGCTGTAAGCCGTACCATCTCTTCAGCATCTTTATCACCTTGTTCTCCTGTACATGCATTAGCATTTCCGCTATTGATAACAATAGCCCGCGTACGTCCCTTTTGAACAGCCTTTCTGCTAAGCTTTACGGGCGCTGCATAAATTTGGTTCGTTGTAAATAACGCCGCACCGGTTGAAGGATATTCTGAAAAAATGATCCCTAAATCAAGATTATCTTTTACTGTTTTTATTCCACAGGCGACAGTCCCTGCCGAGAACCCCTTAGGTGCAACGATGCATCCAGTATTCATAACTTCTCTGGTATAAGACATTCTTTCTTCTTGCATGGTATATCAGTCAAACACGGACAGACCATCCCTGTTCAATGCATACAGGGACATGGTTTGTTCATGTCACCCTTTCATGGTAAAATTCTCACTGTTAAAATAGAAAAATACTCATTAGTTCAATACTGTTTGATGTGTTATACTGTAGATATTTTAGGAAGGTAATCATTTTTTTAGATCGCATAAAACAGGATTATAAAATAAACACGGCTGCAGCGACTACCGTAGTCCACAAACCATTCTTATCTCCCCGTGCAGCTTGTGTAATATTCCTTGTTTTTACGATTTTGCCACTCATTCTATAGATCTCTTTACGCTCATCGTAGTTCTTTGCCGGATCAAATTCGATACCTAAGGTCCTCTGCATAATCACCCGATTTCCCTTCAGTCTCACCAAATGCATGGTGCTCACTGAGATATCCGTAGTGCGCATGCTCAGAGGGTACAGCCATGCCAACAGATGATGAGATCATACGGTTGGGCTCACTGGTGGAGTTTTCACTCATAACACAAAAAATCACTTGTCCTGCTTTTAGCATTGTAACGCCCTGTTCTCTTGTAACAATTTTGCAATTTGGCGGAAAGATACTCGAAACCCTTACCAAGTTGCATTTCTCAATCCCTGCTTTCCTCAGGGCAAGTTCAAACGACTGCAATTTGTCTTTATGCTTTCCTACCCCTTTGGTAAAGAACACCAACCTTGGTATCATCATAATAGATTGGCTCCTTTCAATAGTTTATGCAGTATAGATACAGAACCTAATGAAACCCGATTTAGTGAAACAAATTTCTCCACGAAATGCAATAAAATTTCCAGGGATTGAAAATGCCTTTTTACGGTAAAATCCTTATATTTCCTAGTTCGCCGTTTTCCATGAAACACTACAAAAGAGAAACGATATATCTATCATTGAGTCTTTATTCATTCTTGTTGAATTGAGGTTATGAGATTCAATCTATCTTTAAAGATAGAAATAATTTCAGAAAAATAGAGAAAAGTGGGTTATTTCCTTGTAAAAATTTGAAAAATATATTGTATTTATTAAAATTTTGTGTTATTTAATTCCTTAAATTTGTTACAATACATACTTATAATTATTTTTTATAACTTCTTGTTTTAACGTGAGATGATATTGATGAGCTTCTCTATGCAAGACCAAATAACTCCTTTGATAAAGAAGAGCTTCGTCTATACAATATCATAGAATAACTAATATTACTACCTCGGTCGAAATACAACTGAATTCTCTTTCAGAGAGTTCTTCATGGGAATGGAGAAGTTCTTGACTCAACGTCCATGTCACAAATATACCCGGCCGTTCAGTTCACCTATAAGCACGTTTTCAAAGGTTTCAATAAACATTATCCCTATCAAAAGAATCATTACCCTTTTTAACATCCATGAATAAAAAAGATAAAGTAAAGAAGAAAAAAGACAAAACGAAAACGAAAAAACATAATATACGGCATAAGTGGAAATTGGGTATTGAGGAGCTTGCCACAAAACATTTCGATGTCTCCTCAAATGCAGAGCTCATCGTACGTGAGGGTAATTATCAGTATAATATACACGATCTTGTAAAGCGATTTGGTACCCCGCTTGAGGTCGTATTTCCTTTTGTGATTGAGGAACGTTTAAACGAACTCATCAACACCTTCAAATATTATATCCGGCTCAACAAATACCGCGGCAAATTCTATTTTCATTATCCCATGAAGGTGAATCAGAATAAGGAATTTGTCTTACCTATTATCTCCGAAGGTGCGCATATCGAGGTGGGATCGGTTAATGAGCTATGGATAGTCAAAAGAATGTGGGAACAGGAACAGTTTTCCCGGCAAATAAAGGTTATCTGCAACGGCCCCAAGACCAATAAGTACCTTGGTCTCATTTACGAATTGAAACAAAAAGGACTTGATATTGTCCCTATCATTGAAGACCGTTATGAGCTTGATTCTCTGAAGGAATACCGGGGAGAACTCGGCATCCGTGTAGATCCGGAGATCAAAGTACAATCACACTGGGATAAACGGATTGATCGCTTCGGCTTTCCCGGACGGGAACTCTTAGAACTTGGACGCATCCGTAACCTGAAAATACTCCATTACCATATTGGGTCACAGATCATTAAGTTAGAAGATATGATTTCTCCCTTAAAAAAAGTAATGGATGTTTACATTAAACTTAAGGCTATGAACCCCACGCTCGACACCATTAATCTCGGCGGCGGCTTTGCCGTTCCCTATATAAAGCGCAAAATGTATTCAGCCGATAGTATTGTCAAACGATTGCTAAGAACCCTGAAGGAAATAGCAGACCGGCGTGGAATTCCACACCCAAACATTATCGTTGAATGGGGAAGGTATCTCGTGGCGCCTGCACAAATCACTATCTACAGAATCATCTCTCAAAAACCCATACCAAAATCTACAGCTTCATGGTGGTACATTATTGATGGCAGTTTTATCAATGACCTACCCGATACGTGGGCAATTCACCAGAAATGGCATGTCGTTCCGGTAAACTACCTGAACGCCGAACGTTTATCCCGCGTATGGCTTGCCGGGTCTTCGTGCGATTCGGATGACAAGTATACCGGCAACAGTAATTATGTATCTTTACCCAGATTGGAGGATTTAGAGCAGAACGATAAATCACTGTACATCACATTCTTCGATACAGGGGCTTACCAGGATTCACTAGCCTCACACCACTGCCTGCTCTCGTCACCAGCCAAGATTATAGCTCAAAATGGCGTTATCACCGTTGCGCGAAAACGCGAGACAGCGGAGGAGGTTGGTAAACAATTCGGATGGTAAGCTTCACGGAGCAACGAAATCTATCTAGGATTTTTCCAGGAAACAATCATAACCAAAATTGCATTCCCGCGAGATAAAAAACCACATGCCTAAGAGAATATGAGGATATTATACATATCAGCAAAATTCCCATCGGCACGCAGCCTCCCCGGAATATTCATGTCATTATTGAAATTCCACACATCTGAAAAGATATGTCTTCTTCCATTTTCACCACATCAAAAGAATTAAATACCTTGCAATTTTCTTCAGGTTTATCTTATTATATCTATATCCACAAAGGAAAAAGCAATTTCTGTTCATCTTTTTATCATATGGCGAGGCACTATTGAACGAACAAAAAACCCTTACTCCGACTCCGAAAAATTTTCTTTTCGTTACTATCGACGCTTTGATTGCCGACGTCGCATGGCATGTCGCCAGGGAAGGACACTCTGTTAAGTTTTACACTGAAAGTGAAGATGAAAAAGAAGTCGGCGACGGATTTATACAAAAAGTAGACAATTGGGAAACAGAAGTCGCCTGGGCAGATGTAATCATCTTTGACGACGTGCTTGGCCAAGGAGCAAAAGCACAACGATTACGACAACAAGGAAAAAATGTAATCGGAGGAACACCCTACACGGACAAGCTCGAAGATGACCGCACCTTCGGACAAGAAGAACTTAAAAAGCACGGCATACCCATCATCCTCTACAAAGAGTTCACAAATTTCGAAGATGCCATAACCTACGTTTACCAAAACCCCGGACGCTATGTCATTAAGCCAAGCGGAGAATCACAAAACACAAAAGGACTCCTTTTTGTCGGAGAAGAAGAAGACGGAAAAGACGTCATACAAGTGCTCGAAGATTACAAAAAAGCGCTCGCGAAAAAAATACCGGTCTTCCAGCTCCAAAAACGCATCACAGGAGTAGAAATCGCAGTCGGAGCATTCTTCAACGGGAAAGAATTCGTCTACCCTATCAACATCAACTTTGAACACAAAAAACTCTTTCCCGGAAACCTGGGACCGTCAACAGGAGAAATGGGAACTTCGATGTTCTGGTCAGGACCGAACAAGATCTTTAATGCAACACTCAAAAAGTTCGAACAAAAACTCGCGGAAGAACGTTACGCAGGTTATATCGACATCAACTGCATTGTGAATAACAACGGTATCTATCCGCTCGAGTGGACATCTCGCTTCGGCTACCCAACCATCAGTATACAACAGGAAGGGATGCTCACACCCATCGGAGAATTCCTCCACGGCATTGCGACAGGAAAGCTCAAAGAGTTCAAAACTAAAAAAGGATTTCAAATAGGCGTACGGCTCGTCGTACCACCATTCCCCTTTAATGACAAAGAAACATTCAAGATCAAATCAAAAGACTCAATCATACACTTCAAGAAAAAACCAGCGGAAGGAGTGCACATCGAAGATGTTAAACTCGTCAATGATAAATGGATTGTTACAGGAAACACAGGAGTTGTGCTCATCGTATGCGGAACAGGACAAACAATGAAAGAAGCACAAGCACAAGTCTACAAAAGAATCAAAAACATCATCATACCACACGTCTACTACAGAGACGACATTGGAGAGAGATGGTTTGAGGACTCAGACAAACTCCACACCTGGGGATATTTGAGAGAGATATGAGCAGCGTAATGTGGTACTTTTCTGTGACTATCATAAGACCGATACTGGACACGACCGCATCTTAATTATTTTCTGTATGCCCTGAGCAGGAATGGTTTGTCCGTGTCTGTTTGAATGTACAAAGGGAATAGAAAACACTGACAAACGGAGTTTGTCAGTGCCGCCTACAATTCTCATTTTAATGCGATTGCCCTGCCCTTTGTGGCAAAAAATGCGGGTAAGAGTAAATCTTTCTCGAGGAAAAAAGTGGACACATTCCTCTCAGAGAACGGCACCCTTAGCCTGATGCAGATGGCACTTCACCTTCTTCTGCTAGTAGCGGAACGATATCGATTAGCGCACTCTTCCGCTCCGGATCAATCGCGTTCAGGGTCAGGTAAAATAGCTGAACGGAGCGTGTATTACGAACCGTCATGTACTGGGACGGATATAGTTTAATTTTTAAGCTTTCTGGAATACGGGAACCAGCCATTATATACCCAATACTGAACTCGGTCTCTCCATCCTCAGTCACATTTATCGTAGAAACTGAGATGGTGATGGTTGGATACTTTATCTGAGTCGTATGCGCTCGTCTGATTACAATTCGCGTTGGGGATGAAGTGTCTTTCTTCGCAATAACCCGGATTCCATCGAATTCCTTGAGAGAATCGGGGTCATCCCGGAGAAATCCGACTCCTCCCGATGCGGATGGCAACGCACGCAGTTCCATAATTGCGCTTACTAAGTTCTCCCGCAACTCATCAGCGCCGCGTAGTGTGTGTTTATAGATAATCGCCCGAAAATGGCGAAGGTCAAAAGGCAAGTCCTCAATAGATTGGGCAATCATGACGACCTTCTTCCAGAGCGCATGACAAAGGCCAAGCTCGTAAAGCACGTTTGGGTTTCTCCCAGTTAAATCGGCAATAACAATCTCAGCCTTCTGAATGAACTCCCAGACATCACCCATTATTGGCTTGTCCGTATATACTTCATCACCACGAATACAGCGCATGAGAAGGGGCTCGCTCGTAACCGATGGTTTGAGCACTCTTTCGTAAATCTCGCTTAGATTTTCTGAAAATGGCATTACGACGAAGCATAATCCCTCTTGTGTTTCGTAGGTCTTTGCAAAAATATCGCTAATCGACTTCATCTAAAATCCCTCAGTTAGATAGTCATCTCTATAGAAGCTTCATGAGAATTATGGTATATCCTCATTGCTCACGGCAAGGCTAAAGCCTTGCCCTACACCAACTCCGTTTTTTTATAAGAAGAAATCGTAAGATTTTACGCTCCTCATGCCAGAGGTACAGGAGTATTTCTCTGTAAATTGCCTATACCGGCCGGACGCTTGACAAGTTATTATATCCATACAGTTTCTGTTTTTTATCAGAGCCAAACCCGGAAATCAAGCCGAAAACAATAAAATATTGACAATAATAGGAATTTGATACCTTTCCCAGATTACCTGATTTAAAAATACTGGCAGGAACGAAAATGTTTACTGCCGCCACTTTCTCATTATCCACTTCCTCCCTTCTTCTATTAAGAGGAGGGTTGGAGCAAAAACAGAAAGAAATCCCCATTCCTTTAACCCTATCGGTGCAAGGCCAAATATCCTTTCCAGGAATGGAATATACACCAGAGCCGAAATAATTATTAACTCTGATGCTATTCCCAATAGCACTAATTTATTGCTAAAGAAGCCAACCTTAAAGATCGATTCCCTATCGGTTCTGCATGCAAAGACATTTCCTATTTGGGTTACTATGATCGCAGCAAGGGTCATGGTAGTGGCTGTAAGGTAAATAGGTCCTGCGTCCGGCATTTCTACGCCTGGCCTCCAGCCATGTTGGAAGTAGATAAAGAAGAATCCTGCCATACAGGCGACGGCCTCCATAGGGCCCAGAAAGCAATAGGCCCTTAAGAGTAAAGGTATATCTAAAAGCCTCTTATTCTTAGGTCTCGGAGGTTTATCCATAATTCCACGCTCAGGTGACTCTGTCCCCAATGCAAGCGCAGGAACCATATCCGTGCCTAAGTCAACAGCCAGTATTTGCATGACCGTTAAAGGAAGAGGTATCTTGAATAAGACAAAGACTATGAAGGGTACTATTTCAGGAATATTACTGGCAAAGATATAGGTAACAAATTTTTTTATATTGGCAAAGACTGCTCTTCCTTCTTCGATAGCAGCAACAATTGAAGCAAAGTTGTCATCGGTCAGAATTATAGCCGATGCCTCTTTCGCCACATCAGAACCCCTTATTCCCATAGCAACACCTATATCAGCCTTCTTAAGGGCCGGGGCATCGTTCACCCCATCGCCAGTCACGGCTACAACCTCATCCATATCCTTGAAGGCTGTAACCACTTTCATCTTATGCTCTGGTGATACCCGGGCAAATATAACCTCTTCATCCCGCAATACTTTTTTAAGAGCTTCGTCATCCATCCTGGCAAGTTCTAAGCCTGTTATAACCCTGGGATTTTGGGTCTTTACAAGACCTATCTTCTTCGCTATCGAAAGGGCCGTAAGACCGTAGTCCCCGGTAATCATAACTACCTTTATTCCCGCCCTGTGGCATAGTTTTATGACCTCCGGTACCTCAGGCCTTGGAGGATCTGCCATGCCTGCCAGCCCCAAAAATATAAGCTCCTTTTCTGTATTTTGAATGGTAAATCCTTCTGAAAAATTGAGTGGCCTGTATGCAATACCTAACACCCGAAGCCCTTCTTTTGACATGGAATCATTCCCTGCTATAATGGCCTCGCGCATGGAGTCTGCCAGTGCTTCCGCTTTTCCATGTATTACTATACCGGTACAGAGGCTCAAAATTTCCTTAGGCGCTCCTTTCACATAAGCTACAGGTTTTTTGTTATCTGACAGATTAATAGAGGTCATTCTCTTCCTTACAGACTCGAAGGAGAGTTGACCAATCCGTGGAAAAGTCTTTCTCCTCTCCTCAACATCGACTCCTCCCTTAGCAGCCATAACAAGCAAGGCGGCTTCAGTAGGGTCTCCCATAATACCCCACCTTTCACCATCTCTTTCCGGAGGAAGCATACCTGCATTGTTACATAACACACAACTATCAAAGAAAAGATACATTCCATTCTTTCTTATTTCTTCCCTGGAAAGACTTATCCCCCTAAAATAAAAATTTCCTGCCGGCTCATATCTGGCACCACTAACGTTAATAAGCTTTCCATTAACAAATATCCTTATTACACTCATCTCGTTGGTAGTAAGGGTGCCTGTCTTATCTGTACAGATTACGGTAGTCGAACCAAGAGTTTCTACAGATGAAAGCTTCTTTATGAGGGCATTTCTTTTGGCCATCCTCTGAACGGCTATAGCTAATGATAAGGTTACCGTAGGGAGTAATCCCTCCGGAACATTGGCAACGATAATACCGATGGCAAAAATAAATGCAGCGGTAATACTGAGACCGCCTATATACGTGCCAAGGAAAAAGAAGGCAACACCCATCGCTACAGCAAGCATGGTAACAATCTTTGTAACCTTCTCAAGCTCTCGCTGGAGAGGACTTTTCTCTTCTTTAAGTTCCTGAGTAAGAGATGCAATCCGTCCTATCTCAGTATACATCCCCGTTGCAATTACTGATGCCTTACCTGTTCCGGAAGTCACGGTAGCCCCTGCAAATACCATATTGGGAAATTCAGTCCACATAAATTCCCTTTCTTCCGGCACAGCATCCGATGTTTTGTAGATAGGTTTTGACTCGCCAGTAAGGGCAGAATTATCAACTCTCATATTAAAGGCCTCTATGAGCCTTGCATCAGCCGATATATTATCACCCTCCTCCAAAATGATAATATCACCAGGAACAATCTCTTCAATGGGAATTTCCCTGTTTTTACTATCCCTCAATACCTTTGCTTTCCGGGGCAATAATTTCTTCAGAGCTTCCAAAGCCCTTTCTGCCTTATATTCCTGCCAAAAGCTAAAAACAGCATTAATACATATCACTGCAAATATGGCATATCCTAACTGAGGCATATCAGCAACAAAGGCAAGGGATCCGCCAATCCATAGAAGAATGGCAAGGAGATTATAGAGATTTTCTATAAATCTCAGAATGAGACTCTTCCTCTTCACCTCTCTGAGAATATTTTGACCATAACTTTCAAGTCGTCTTTTTGCCTCTGATTCAGACAGTCCTAAAGGATTTGTTCCAAGTTCCCTGTATATTTCATCTATAGAAAGAGGAAAAAAGACCTCTTTTCCACCCTTCTCATAATTAAGAATAATACTGAAGGCATCGCTTGATGTCTTGGCATGCTGAAGTGAGCGACGAAATTGTTTATCTTTAAAAATCGCTAATGTCTTTGAGAGTATCTGAAGATGGAGTGATGTTTCCTCTGTAGGAGTTAAAAAGAGAAAAAAGAGATAGACGAGTTCTGCATCCCTTGCATTGAAATCGACACCCAATTGCGATAGAGCGACCAGGACTACGGGATCCTTAAGTCCATAAATTCTCGCATGGGGAAAAGCCATCCCTTGCCCAATACCCGTGGTACCAGTTGCTTCACGTTCCAAAAGTGCCTTTATTATTGTATCAGAGTCTTTTATCTTCCCAGCTTTTTTGAGAATTTCCACCATCTCACTTAACGCAGCTCCCCTGTGCCTTGCTTTGAGATTTATGGTAATGACTTTATTATCTAAAAAATCGGAAAGTTTCATGACATACCCTCCAGACAAGAGGCTTGCATTTTTTTCGCTACCCTCACGCTTACAGGGATTGCCAACTGATTTCCTGTAATTTCCTTAGCTTATCTTTTGCACTCCCGGAATCGATAGATTGTGCTGCAATTTTTAACCCTTCCATAAAATCTTTTGCCAGTCCCCCCGCAATAATCGCTGCTGCTGCATTTAAAAGCACCACATCCCTTTTTGGACTTTGAATACCATCCAATACTTCTTTAATTGCCTGAGAACTTTCATCCGGTGTATTTACGAGTAACTCAGAAAGCTTTGATTTTTTTATACCAAAGTCTTCCGGATTGAGATAATAACTTTTTATCGTATTTCCTACAAGTTCACACACCTTGGTCTTATCTGCAATCGTTATCTCATCCATACCATCTAATCCATGTACGACAAAGGCATGCTGGTCCCCAAGCCGCTGCAGGGTCTCTGCCATAATAATAGTTAAGTGCTCACTATACACACCAAGAATACGATGGGTAGCATCGGCTGGATTTGCTAAGGGCCCAAGAATATTAAATACCGTACGAATTCCAATTTCCTTTCGGGGACCGATGGCATATTTCATTGCCTGGTGCAACAGGGGAGCAAAGAGAAATCCAATATTAGCTTCCCTGATACATCTTTCTACTATCTTAACATCAGCTTCAATATTGATACCTAACTGTTTTAATACATCTGCACTCCCACACTGGCTGGATGATGCTTTATTACCATGTTTTGCCACTCTCAGACCGGTGCCTGCTACGACGAAGGCAGCAGCAGTAGAGATATTAAAGGTATTTTTAGCATCCCCGCCTGTCCCGCATGTATCGATTATAACACCATCTTCCGCCCTGATCTTAATAGCCTTTTTTCTCATGGCTAAAGCACATCCGGTAATTTCTTCGACAGTTTCTCCCTTCATACGTAAAGCGGTAATAAAAGATGCAATTTGTGCATCAGTAACATTTCCTTCCATTATTTCTGTCATCACCGCCATACTATCTTCAAGACTTAAATTTTGGTTACTTACCAGCTTTGATATAGTCGCTTTTATAAACATACTCGTATTTTAAATAAGATTTTTTACTTGACGTAGAATATTATATAAATTAAAATATTTATTCAAAAAATTTAACCAGATAACAATTTAAAGAAAGGAATATTAGATTATTTATGGCGAAAATACAAATAACGCAGGATGAAAATATAAGAGATGCATTAAGAAGATTCAAGAAAATGTGCGATAAAGAAGGTATCATTAATCAATCGAAACGTATTGCTTATTTTGAAAAACCATCGGAAAAGAAGCGCCGCGAGGAAAGCCGCAGAATTAAAAATATTAAAAGGGCACAAAAATTAGGTATATCAGGAATAACGAGTTTTAGTCGTCCCCAAAAGAGCAGCTATTAATACTTTTAAGCATTGGATTTCCAATGTATTTTTGGAGCGTCGCCCCATAAAAGTTCTAAATCGTAAAAACGACGCTTTTCCTTATCAAAAAGGTGAATTATAACATCTCCATAGTCCATCAGTATCCATAAGGCATCTTCGTATCCTTCCATACCTACCATATGAATACCGTAACTATGGAGTTTTAATTCTATATCGCGTGCAATGCTTTGTAATTGCCGTTTATTAGATCCACTACAAATAACAAAGAAATCGGTAATAAAGGTTACTTCCCGCACATCAAAGATCAGAATATCTTCAGCCTTCTTATCTTCAGCAATTTTAGCACAGATAGTTGCAGTTTCCTTTGAGTTTATCGTTTCAGTCTCTCCTTAAATTTATCTCTGCTGTGTACCTATATTTCCACCAAAATCAGCCTCATATTGAGCAGAAGGCTTAACATCTGTTATACTGCTTCCACAATAGTAACAAAATCTCGCATAACGCGGGTTCACATCGACACAATTTTCGCATCTATGGTAAAGAAGCGTGCCGCAGAGAATGCAAAAATTTGCTCCCTTTACATGATTATCATACTGACAATTTGTATTAGGACATATTCTATCATCCTTTTCTGTAATCATACCACCCTGCATAACTACCTCCGGTTTTAAATAGTATTATCTAAATTTTAACGCACGGTCCACAGATCCTCCCTTCCCTCTGTTTGTCAGGGAAGGGAAGTGTATTTTATACCTTTTTCTGCGGCTAGTGTTCTTCTCAATGGAGATGCAATAGGGCGCCTATCTTTGGTGAGAATTTGATAATAATCCCCGCAAATACTACCGATACAATCGACATTAATTTCAACAAAATATTCAAGGATGGCCCTGATGTATCTTTGAATGGGTCGCCTACCGTATCGCCAACGACAGCAGCCTTATGCGCAGAAGAGCCTTTTCCTCCAAAAGCTCCACCCTCAATATACTTTTTTGCGTTATCCCATGCTCCACCCGCATTTGCCATAAAGACCGCCAGCAGGAAACCCACACTTAAACTGCCGGCTAAAAGTCCTACGACACCAGGAACACCCAGTATCAAACCAGAAACAATAGGTACCAATAATGCGAGAATAGAAGGAACGAGCATCTCCCGCTGTGCCCCTTTCGTACTGATAGCAACGCATGCCGCATAGTCAGGCTTTCCTGTTCCGTCCATAATACCCGCAATCTCCCGAAATTGCCTTCTCACCTCTTCTACCATACTTCCGGCAGCACGGCCTACAGCCTTCATCGTCATAGCGCTGAAGATAAACGCTGATAGACCACCGACAAACAGACCTACCAACACCATGGGATTAATCAAAGTAATATCCAGGTAATGCATAAGATCCGATAATTTTGCATTGGCCAGATCCATAGAAACTCCGGCAATCTGGATAACATGCACCCCTGATTTTTCTAATCCTACTTTTATTTGCTCCACAAAGGAAGCAATTAATGCCATGGCAGTTAGTGCGGCAGAGCCAATAGCAAAGCCCTTTCCTGTGGCTGCTGTTGTGTTTCCTAATGCATCGAGTGCATCAGTTCTTTCTCTGACATAGGGTTCCAGACCACTCATCTCCGCATTACCACCGGCATTATCCGCAATAGGCCCATAAGCATCGGTAGCTAATGTTAATCCCAACGTTGAAAGCATGCCAACTGCTGCAATAGCAATCCCGTACAATCCAAGTGAGATATTTGAAAAGCCACCCGCAAAGGCATAGCTTAATAAGATTGCTATGGAAATCGTAATGACCGGTATAATGGTAGACATCATCCCCGTAGCAATACCATCAATAATTACGGTAGCCGGACCGGTCTTTGCCTGTCCAGCAATACCTTTTGTCGGTGAATAATTAGAAGAGGTATAGAATTCCGTGCCTTTACCGATAATAACACCGGCTATTAAACCGGTTACAATCGATCCCCAAACACCGAAATTTTCAGGTAATAAATATTTGATAACCACCGCTGAAAGAATCAGGATCAGGATTGAGCTCAGATTGATCCCTTTTCCCAATGCCTTTAGAAGCTCTTTCTGTGAGGCCTCTTCCTTTGTCTTAACAGCATAGATACCAATGATAGAGAGGAGGATTCCTATTCCCGATAAGACCATCGGTACGATCATCCCTGTAATGCCTAAACCGGCAGTTACTCCTAGTGCTGCGCAAGCCAGCATCGAATTATAATACGATTCATATAAATCCGCACCCATACCAGCCACATCACCAACATTGTCCCCAACGTTATCCGCAATAGTAGCAGGATTTCTCGGGTCATCCTCTGGAATACCAGCTTCTACTTTACCAACTAAATCAGCTCCTACATCGGCTGCCTTAGTGAATATCCCGCCACCCACTCTTGCAAATAAGGCTTGAGAACTAGCACCGATACCAAAACACGGTAACATCATAGCCATATCAAGCAGGGAAATATTGGTAAATTTGCGAAATACAAAAAACCATAAGGAAACATCCAAAAGACCCATACCCACGACAATGAGCCCCATTACAGCACCACTTCTGAATGCAACCTGCAGTCCCTGGTTCAGGGATTTCCTTGCGCCTTCCGCTGTCCTTGAACTGGCGCTTGTGGCTGTTTTCATACCCAGGAAGCCTGCAAGACCAGACAAGAAACCGCTGGACAGGAATGCAAAAGGCACTACCTTGGACTGGAGATGTAGTCCGAAGGAAATAAAAAGGAGGACAAGGAAAGCGCCAAGAAAGAATATGCTTACTACTTTGTATTGTTGTTTCAGATAGGCATAAGCCCCTACTCTCACATGATGGGCTATCGAAACCATTTTTTCATTCCCTTCAGGCGCCTTCATAACTTCTTTGTAGAATTTTCTTGCATAAAAAAGAGCACATAATGCACCAATCGGTGCAACCCACCACAATCTTGGTATTGTATGCGATGTTTCTTCTGTTACCTTATGAACAGACCCTTCTAACTCGAATAATGGCCTTTCTGTTTGCGTGGATTCCCCAATATCGAATACGGGTTTTTCTCCACCCGCCTTTAACGCAGCCTGAGCGCTACGGGGAAATACACCCGACTTCGATACCCCAACGATCAGAATGGTTAGCATTAAAAGTATCATCACAATACTAACACGGTTATTCTTAAAAACAGGTTTAAACTTATGCCTAAAATTATTCATTGATTTAGATTTTTCTCCTTTCTATTTTAATAAAGTTTGCAAAAATACCCTTTTCATCTCAAGTGTATTTATGAAATCATCCACATAAGTCAAAGCATCCTCCGGATGATTTATCCGATAGGTATTCCATTCCCGTATAGCTGATTCTGTATACTGTAGTGCCTTATCAAAATTCCCTTCTTTCTCTGCGCATGCCGAAGCATACCCTAACGCGTGGCAAATAGTTCTTTCTATGGCTAAAATATTATACAGCTTCGGGGTATTCAAAAGAGACCTTCTCAACCAATAAAGCGATGATTCATAATTATCCTCTCCGTCCTCTTTCTTCAACTGTTCCCGGTAATAAGCTGCATAGGTAAAAAACCTCTGATCGAACAGATGTAAATACATGTATCCAAGCTCAAAGAAAAGATCGCCACTCTTCGGATTTTTTACTGCACCCCTTTTTGCAAAATCTAATCCAGCGTGAATCCATTTCCATTTGTTTTGTGGCGCATCCCACTCATGGGCAATGTTATATGCCATATTCCATGCCTGGAAAATCCAAACCGCAGGGAAATTAGGCTGCAATTTTGATATAAGGTTGTTAATGGTTAATAATTCGTAATATTTTTTCTCCTCATGCCGAGCAATGGCTCTTGCCCAGAGAAAATCAACTGCAATTCCCCGAAAGCTTCCCAAAAGAAGTACGGGGATATTTTCGGTCAGATCATAGTGAATAATACCCGGCTTTGACGAGTCCTGAAGAGAAACAATCCCCATGTTAACAAGGAAAATAGCGCCTAGTAATATCCCTAAAAGAAAAACCCTCTTTCGACGCATCAAAAGTGCTTAGAAAAATTCCCTCTTCTTAAATAGTATGGAGGATATAATGAGGCAAATACCTGCATACAAAGCAGTATATCCTAAAGAAATCCCAACGGTTTCTAAAGGAATATTTATGCCTTTCAGAAGAAATTGCAAACTATCATATTTCTTAAAATCCGGCAAAATAACCGAAAACCATTCCAAGACCTTTTCCATAACACTATCGAGGTAAATCAAGAAAATATTAGGTTCTCCAGATACCGCTTGAGAAGAATGTCCGTGGAGATCATGGTTTTGAATAAGAAAAGAGAAATCTTTGATAAAATCTAACACGTGCCCACACAAAAAAATAATTAAAGATGATAGTATATTAACAGGAGCGGATAGATACGTAGATCCCATGACAGCGATCACTACGATTAAAAAAAATTTCAAAAAGGTTATAAAAACAGCCTTTGTATAATTAGAGACAAAACCTTTTTGCACACTAAATACTCTGACATCAGCAGGGGTTACACCGATATAATCCGTCTTATGTACAGGGAAAACAGTAATCGTTACGGCACTGTTGTCCTGAACAATATCAGGATCTATTTTCACGTTAAATGGCTCGTCAGCCTTTCCTGATAAAACCTCGGTCTTACCCTGTCCTGAAACGGTATTTTCTATCCTTACAACTAACGGAATCGTATCAATAAAATCTCCACTACTCTCAATCTTTACATGGAACTCCGCTTCAAGGGAAAATTTACTATTCAGCTTTTTGTATACATCGGAAAAATTCCATACAGCAATCCCTGTCCTTCCACCTTCAATCCATACGATTCCTTCACTAATATGATGCGGCTTACCCTGAATGAAAAACCGTGATACCTTACATTCATTCCTTGCCTTTACTATATCTTGGCATTTGCCTGGTAATTGTGTTGTAATTCGCTGAACGGCAACTATATTGAAAAAACTTAAAATCACCAACACAAAGGCTGATACTAAGGTAAAACCTAGTATTTTTCCTGCAATGACCTTTAATCTCGAAATAGGTTTTGATAAAATACCATAAATTGTTCTGTCTTCTATTTCATGAGGTAATGAGGTAGCAGAGAGAAGAATTATCCCTACCATACAGAGAACCACTACTACCTGAAAAAATACCACAAGCATTATTTTGATCCTGGCATCTGGTTCATCTGTTGTCGGAACGATAGATACAACAGCCATAATAAGAATGCCAAGTCCAATCAATACATGCAGTATTTTCTTTCGAATCGCTTCCCGAAAGGTATGACTAGCAATAGTTAGTAGTATTGTAAACACGCGAAAGAACTATATAAAGAACTATATTATGACTGGTTTTGTATGGTCTTTACAAATAACTCTTCCAAAGTTGAGGACGGGTGACCGATAGAGAGTACACTACCGTTTTTATTCTTAATAAAATTCTCTATTGCCTGAATATCGCCCTGTGAGAGATTCCTTACCAGAAATTGTATAACATCTTTCTGAGAAAGTAATTCCCGAACACTACCTGTTACTTGCAAAATACCTTTACTCAGAATAGCAATTCGGTTACAAATATCCTGAACATCAGCCAGAAGATGGGAACTAAGAACAACTGTCTTCCCCTGTTTTTTAAATTCCAGGATGAGATTCTTAATCTCATAACTACCAATAGGATCTAACCCACTTGTAGGTTCATCCAATAGTATCAACTCCGGGTTGTTTATCATGGATTGCGCCAGTCCAATTCTCCGGAGCATACCTTTTGAATATTGGCTTAATGGACGTTTCCGATGCAGCCATAGTCCTACATCGTGAATTAGCTTATCAATCCGTCCTCTTCTTTCTCTTCTTGGAATACTAAAAAGTTTTCCGTAAAAATCTAAAATTTCTTCTGCATTAAGAAATTTATATAAATAAGACTCCTCCGGTAAAAACCCTATCTTGCTTTTAATCTTTAAATCGCTTGAAGGGTATCCTAATAACCAGGATTTACCAGAGGTGGGAAACAGAAGACCAAGTAATAATTTTACTGTAGTCGTTTTGCCCGATCCGTTAGGACCGAGCAGACCAAATATCTCTCCACGTTCAATATTGAGATTGAGATCCGTCAGGGCTAAGGTACTTTTACGTCTCCAGAAATCCCTGTAAATCTTTGTAAGCCCTTCTGTCCTAACTGCGAGATTATCCAAATATTTTTAATTTTCCTATCCTGAATAACATATTTTGTGATATGGATTAAAGTAGATTAAATTTTTAATACTTTAATCAAAAATATTCGATAAGTCAAATAATATTTGAGGGTTAAAGTCTATCTAACATTACCTGATATCTTACCCTTGAATTGCTTTTGCTTTGCAACATGTTCATTATTTGGCGGTTTTGCCATGTTGCGTACGTTAACGTCCTAAGTAAAATTATCAGGGAGGCTTCAAGGTTACAATTCTCAGGAACTACCCTATCCCTTTTACGATTACTTACAAAATTTAGTCAGCCGGAATAGGGTTTGCCACCATAACAACCATTTCTAAGCATTTTTTTTCATTCTTTAGTAAACTTATATCATTCATTTGAGTTTGATAACCTTCTTTTTTATATTTGATTGTATAAGCTCCTACCTTTAAAGAAAGATAATAAAGACCACTACCGGATGTTTCTTTACTATAAACGTTATGATTGTCTTTTGTAGATATTTCAACACCAGGTATAGCTTTATCATTAGTATCGTATACATACCCATAAATATCGCCTGCGATCGTTACCTTTGTAAGGCCACATATAAACAAACACAAAACCACCAACACAATCAATTTCTTCATGAATTGCTCCTCCTTTATAAAATTGTGCCTCAAACCAAGACTATAATACTTTAATTTTAATCACAGCCGATATGCTTTTAATTTGAGACTATCCACAGAAGGTAAGCCAAATAAGATTTCAAGTCAATATAAATCCATGAAAATCATGAGAACTATTCGTCCCAAGCTATCTTATGCCAGCCTTTTAGGCTTTAGCTTTCCTAAATTGATAGTATTGTGTTCATAAGAGGGAAATGATCTTATTTCCCTTATAAAGAAAACATGTGGATAATGATGTTTTGAAAGAGGAAATAGGATTGATTTGGACTGTTGCCCCCAGGAATGATACTGATACTATTATTTATTCTGAGAATATATCTTAATTGTTAGTGCTTCTCGCGGTCTTTTGCGCAATCGCTGACATTGCCTTTGATAAGACCAATGGTATGTTGAATAACAGGTAAAACAACGGCCAGGTTTTCAGCTACACCTTTAGGACTGCCGGGAAGATTAATAATAAGTGTCTGTTTATAAATTCCGGCAATAGCCCTTGAACCCATAGCCCTGGGAGTATGCCTGAGTCCTTCCATTCGCATAGCTTCAGCAAAACCTGGTAACTCCTTTTCTATGATTGCCCGTGTTGCCTCAGGTGTAACGTCTCTGGGTCCCACACCGGTGCCACCTGTAGTGATAATGAGATCGGATTTTTCAGCAAATTCGAGGAGTTTTTTTGTAATAAGTTCCTTCTCGTCAGGAATAATCTCATAGGCGGCAACAACAGCATCAATACCCATGAGCATATTACGAATAACCTCACCGCTCTTGTCCTCTCGCTCTCCTCTGAACCCCTTATCACTTAATGTCAAGATAGCTGCCTGAATCATATCTTTATTGCTGCATCCTTCTCAAGTACGGTAATTTCATCGTTTACTTTAATAGTGCCCCCGGTAATAATTTCAGCAAAAATGCCTTCTCTTGGCATAATACAATCACCAGCCTTGTAGTAAATAGCGCAACGATCATGGCATAATTTGCCAATCTGAGTCACCCGAATAAGTATACCTTCGCCAATTTTTAACAAAGTCCCTATAGGAAGGGATTTTAGTTCGATACCCTCTGTTACAATGTTTTCTCCAAAATCACCATCTTTGATATTCAATCCTTTCTCGCGCATACTATTTGCGCTTTCTTTTGCCAGTAAACTTACCTGGCGATGCCATTTTCCAGCATGGGCATCTCCTTCCAGACCAAACTGTTCAATAAGTTTACATGAGCGGATATCCCTTTTTTGGGTGCCCTTCTTTTCGCTTATACAAACTGCAATAATTTTCCCCATAATCTTCTCAATAGAAATATTTTATTCTTACCTTAAATTCTCTGAGTAAAAGATGTAGTATTCTGAATACTAAATTATAACGTAAACTGAAGTTTAGCACGATACGTTTAGAGTGTCAAGCAGGAACCCAATACCAGTTGATCATAAATTACTTGTTTTTTTACAATAATATGATTAGAATTAACAAACTTTTTTGTAGAAAAGAAAATACCCTGGTTGCAGTATATTTTTTTAATAAATTCAATGGATCTTACACTATGGGTTAAGTTTAAACAACTCTACAATAATCATGCCATAGTAGTGGTATCTAGCATCATAGGTTATATTCATAGATACTGATAATCATCTTATTATTTTAATGAGGATGATATACAGACCATGCTATAAGCTATTTTTTAGATAAATAATGAATAATGTATAGAAAGGTGAGATTTACATGACTAGCGAGCATGCAGATTTAGCAATAATCAATCGCGCAAAAGAAGACAATGTGAAATTTATCCAGTTGCAGTTCACAGATATCAATGGAAATATCAAAGCCGTTATTATACCGGTAGAAAAATTCCCGGAATCCTTAGAGAAAGGTATTTGGTTTGATGGCTCTTCAATTGATGGTTTCACAAGGATTTGCGAAAGCGATATGTTTTTAAAACCCGATACAAATACCTATGCACTGCTTCCCTGGGAAACAGAAGAAGCAACCGCCAGATTATTCTGCGATGTATACATGCCTGATGGATCCCCTTTTGAGGGTGACCCTCGATATATCCTAAAAAGAGCAATTAAAAATGCTGAGGCCATGAACTTTGGATATAACGTAGGACCTGAATTAGAATTTTTCTTGTTCAAACCAAAAAGCAATGGACAAGTAGAGCCTACCCCGCATGATGTAGGAAGTTATTTCGATTTCTCACCAAGAGACCTTGCCGGGAATGTAAGGAGAGATATTATTTTCACGTTAGAGAAAATGGGACTTAACGTTGAAATGAGCCATCATGAGGTAGCTCCTGGCCAGCATGAGATTGATTTTAAATACGCAGAAGCATTGAAGACGGCGGAAAATGCATTAACCTTTAAACAGGTGGTAAAGTCTATTGCGCATAAACATGATTTATATGCTACTTTCATGCCAAAACCAATTTTTGGGGTATGTGGCAGTGGGATGCATTGCCATCAGAGCTTCTTTGATCTCAATACACGAAAGAATATCTTTTTCGATGAAAAGGATGAATATAAACTGAGTAAGGTAGCAAAACAATTTGTTGCAGGACAGCTACAGCATGTAAGGGCAATGAGTGCTATTCTATCTCCGACAGTAAATTCTTATAAGAGATTGGTACCGGGATATGAAGCTCCCGTATATATTTGTTGGGGACAAAAGAATCGATCTGCCCTGATACGGATTCCAAGATATTCTCCCGGAAGAGAGCAAGCGACCAGAGTAGAATTAAGATGTCCAGACCCCAGCAATAACCCTTACCTTACCCTTGCAGTTATGCTGGAATCAGGACTCGATGGGATTCGAAAAGGTATGACACCCCCTAATCCTGTAGAAGAAAATGTATATGAATTTAATAAGGATGAGTTAGCGTACAGAAATATTGCTACCTTACCCGGCTCTTTAGGAGAAGCAATCGAAGAGTTGAAAAAAAGTAAATTGATGGAACAAACCTTGGGCACACACACGTACCAAATTTATATACATTCAAAAATAGCTGAATGGGATGAATACAGAATACAGGTAACAGAATGGGAACATAAAAAATATTTCGAGACAACGTAACAGAGAACCGGAACAAAACATCTATCCAGCTCTACATCCTTTTAACTTTAGATATGGTATTTTAAAAACCGCTCATTAGAGGGATAAAGTTTTCTCTATTTTGTAGAACCATAATGTGGTTAAGATGAGAAACTTTACTATATATAAAAAGTTTAAATATATTAAGGAGGATGTATGGAAGTTGGAAATATTTTTCGGCACTTGCTAGTCCATAACGAGGCCTTTGTTAAAAAGACAGATGAGACAAAATTTCTGGCATATGCAACACATCAAAATCCGTATATTACCTTGCTTACCTGTGCTGATTCCCGGGTACAGGGTGAGATTCTGGGAATAGATATTTTCAATAAAGTATTTATCATTCGAAATGCCGGCAATCAGGTAGCCATCAATAGAGGGTCTATAGAGTATTCAATTCTCGTCCTTAATACCCCTGTTATGCTTGTCCTTGGTCATACGGATTGTGGCGCCGTAAAGTTTGCCACACATGCCTGCATAACACAATCCGAAGAAATTGTTAATCTGGCAAAATCTTTTGATAAACTCATAAAAACAGATTATTCAAAAATTAGTCATGAGGTAAAAAGCGAAATGCTTCCCTTGACAATCCCTATTGAAAGAGGAATACCACAACTAGAAAAAATCAGGAATGAGAAGAAAGAGCTTGCTTATCTGAGTCAAATAAATGTAGATTATCAAGTAGAAAAGGCATTAAAATATTATGGTAATAGGGTAAAAGAGAACAAATTGACTATTATTGGGGGGATTTATGATTTTGTGGGCGCCTACTCAAAAGAACTGGGAAGAATCCTGATTACTAATATTAATGGTGTTTTTAACACGGGAGAACTCCAGGAAATGGCCAGGAAAATCATTAAGAGGATACCTAGCTATAATGAATCGAGCGAAGGATACAAGCTGGTTTGTCAATTGATTGAGGAAAAAGTAACACGCATTGAATCCTGAATATAAGGCTCGTATGAATAATAATTGCACAACACACGGAAATTCCTGTACTATGACCTTTGTGGAAAGCGAGTGCTCAGATGGAATGTGCTGCTTTACCTGCGTCATTCCGCCCAATAACGGACATATCGGTTTTTTCAAATCACTATGGAGAAAGGGTACGGGTTCACCATATGTTAAATTATTAGTAATGAGCAAAGGATATAAAAACGAATTATATGACTCATGCAAATTTCTGGATTTTACGATCTCAAAGGCATCGCCGGATGCCAATCTAAAAATGGACTTACGCTGCAGTATTTATAAATCCAGGCCTAGCCAATGTATGGGATATCCGGACATGGCAGGAGAATCCGTATATCACAAGATTAGCGGCCCATGTATCTTTAACGAATATACGGCTTCCCGTACATACAAGAAACTTGTATACAAGAGAGAGTGGCAGGCCTTTTATGCAATTCAAGACCGGGCAGAAGCAATGCGAAATATATTTCTCAGTGAGGATGCTATGACTGCAAGAAAAACAATATTAAAAGCACAAGATACTCATTGTGTAACCATATGTGAAGGGAAAAAAGAACAAGACTATATCCTGATTCCTCTTCCAAAACAAGTACATAAAGTTCTCTATATATCAGAAAAACATCAGCCAATTACTACAATAAGACAAGCATATGATAGATGGGAAGCGAAGATACAAAAAAATCTTCAAAATCATTATGGGTCAGAATGGGAAATAAGGCTTAAAGATGCCATAGAAATGGAGGAGAAAGATGCTAGTAAAAGAGATGATGAAAACACAACTGGTAACATTGAATGCTGACGCAAAACTTGGTTTTGCCAACGATATCATGTATCTGGGAAGAATCAGACATTTACCTGTTATGAAAGGAGAAGATATTGTAGGCATCTTATCCCAGAGAGACCTCTACCGTGCTTCGCTAACTTCTATTCTTACAAATTGGAGAGAGAATAAGGAATTTCTGGACTCCGTTAAGGTTTCAGAAGTAATGACAAAGAATGTAATTACTGTTTCACCAGATACTACAGTCGAAGAAGCTGCAAAGATCATGATCGATAAAAAGGTAGGATGCCTGCCAGTAGTAAAAGATAGAAATAAATTAATTGGTTTGATTACTGAGACTGATGTATTACAATACTTCATAGACGAGTATCAAAACAAAAAAAAGCTTAACGCTTAACATAAATTAAAAGGAGTACAAAATGTGTGACGTAGGTGGCCATATAAGCAGTGATATGATTACCTGGCAATGCGCATGCTGTGGAGCTGCAATAAATGATGCAAGCAACGCAGTTGAAGGGCTTTGTGATCTTGGAATATGTTTGTCCTGCCGAAACTCCCCGGAAGACTGGATATCATTTGTTAAAGAAGAGTGGGAAGAAGGAATTTGTGCAGATTGTGCATCCCCCTGTGATCTTAAAAGATGATGATTTTCTTGATACAAGACAGATAAAATACATTAGATTATCCCTGGTAGCACTCATGAAAAAACAGAAGTGACGTAGGGCGAGCTTGAGCCTTGCCAGGTAACTCTAGGGGGCGCCTTACATAATTAAACTCCCTATATGTTCAATTAGATCTTCGATTACCTTCGATTGAGTTAAAACATTTCACATGATTCTGTTTCACTGTATGCATGTAAATCCCGGAGTCCAGTTCAAAGCGTACAGTTTAATCTATACGTATGTTCAAATATAATCCATGCAACGAGGATGAAGAATGATTTCCCGACGTACTTTCATGCAAAGCGCGTTTGGTCATATAGTTGTAACTGCATCCCTTGGGGGTTATAGCCGCCTGTTAGAACCTCGCTGGGTTGAAATAAACGCTATCACCATAAAGATTAATGCCCTGCCAAAACGATTTGAGGGAATGACGATTGCGCAACTCTCTGATATTCATCATGGCAAATATGTTCCCCGGGAATTTATCCGAAGATGTGTCCGGAAGGTAAATGCATTAGCTCCTGACATTATTGTTTTGACAGGCGACTATATCCATAATTCCGATAATTTTCTCCTGCCCGTCACAAAAGAATTGGCAGAATTACAGGCAAAAGAAGGTATTTTTGCCGTAGTAGGAAATCATGATAATAAAGGAAGCGCTTTCGATACACTCCGTAAGGAAGGTATCCATGTATTAATCAACAGACATATCCCCCTATATAGAAAAAAGGATTATATTTTTATTGCAGGTATAGATGATTTATGGGAAGGGAAAGTTAATTTAGAAGCTACCCTGAAGGGCATGGATAATAAACCAAAAATCTTATTGTCCCATAATCCAGACATTATGGAAATGATTCAGTATAGAGATATTGATTTTGTCATAGCAGGCCATACTCATGGCGGGCAGGTCAATCTGCCTTTTTATGGGTCTCTGGTTACATCTTCTAAATTTTGTATCCGCTATGCATCAGGATTGTTTCGGGAAGGAAAAACAATTATGTATGTAAATAAAGGCATTGGAACTTCTTGTTTACCGATAAGATTCTGTGCACGACCAGAAATAACCTTATTCACCTTGAGAAATAGTAGTCAGATTGTTTAAATTTACTCTGATGACACATCTTTAGCATACTTCCTCTCGTGTAAAATCATAAGGCAATAATACATCTCACCTTGTATCGTTTTGCAAACTCAATTTGAAAAAACTTATTTTTTGTAAACTTTCTATTTTTCTATCTTATGAAAATGACACCGAAAGAATAATCAGGTCTTTTCAGTACCAAGATCCTGCGCTGATTTTTTAAATAAAATACGTAATAAAATAATAGTAGTAACAAATGAAAGGGTAAACCCATTCGCAAGTGCAATAATAAGATTTTTTAAATGAATCCCATAAACCATCCACAGACTGCATCCTACAAATAAAAGAGTCATCATCATCGGCGAAACATCAGATAATGACTTCGTTTTTAAGCCGCGAATAATTTGCGGTATAAATCCTACCGTTGTACAAATTGCAGCAATCGTCCCCATTATAGACCATAACATAATCTTTTCCTCAAATATTATTTATCTTTCCGTTATATCTCTGAGTATCCCATCAATTCTTACCGGCTTACCAGCCTCATCACGTACAAGGTTACAAGTACTTTCGGAAATAAACCGCTCACCATTTTTCCTCCTGCAATATAAAATAAAACTTCTCCATATACCATCCTTTTCCAGGGTATCAATTAATTCTTTCCGGTCATCCGGATTTACATAAACATCCTTTACCTTAAGTCCAATCACTTCTTCCGGAGACTTATAGCCAAGGATCTCTGCCCCTGCCTGATTGAT
>NZ_SZPP01000054.1:0-22888 GCF_030263775.1 Candidatus Jettenia sp. AMX1 | reverse complement strand
ATATGCAGATCATGTTTCACCGAGAGTATTTTTCTCTCTGATTAAAGAACGAATCCAACCCTTTCTGGGTAATTATGACACAGTCTCTCAAGGGAGGGGTTAGGGGAGGGTGGTTGTCCTTTTCCTTCACCCCCACCTAACCTCCCCCACCAAGGGGGAAGAACTCTTTGTTTGAATTTCCTAAGCATTAAATTAAACTGCCTTTGGCAGTATCAACAAAATTCTTTAGCTCTCTAAAATTAGTATACCCTAATTTTTATTGAGATGCGGAACTCTTCCTTGCTTCATGCACTTCGTGCCTTCTGTGTATGCATTTGTCTACACAGAGTATGTTTTTGCCAATATACAAGCCATAAATATATCTATATGCAGCATAACTACTTAGCTATAGTATTAATAAATTTTGTATCTATATGCATACAGAGAACAGGATCATGCTTTACCAATAAAAATAAAATTATGAATATCGAAGTGTGTGTAACGGCTAGTTATTTATATAGTTATATGTCCGCTTTAGTCTGATAAAAAATTTTTATACACATAACTTCTTTTGCAGGCATGCTGTTTGTAATCTACGAGAAGAACTTTATTAAGCGTACTTTTCAATAAATTAAAATGTTGAGAATATTACTATAGATGAATTTAAACTCTTCCAGAAGCACTCCACGAGATTACCTGAGAATTTTATTCAGACACAAGATCGTTATTATCATTACACTCATTGCTATCACGGTGACTACGTATATCGGGCTTGAACTTAAAACCCCGGTTTATGAGGCGCATGTTAAGATGCTCATTTCCGCACAGAAGCAGATAGATTCACCTTATTACAAGGATTTGAGTAGCGCTTATAAGGATACCAAAATAGCCCTTACTCAAGCTGAGATTGTAACTTCTACTCATGTATTAGAACGCGCCGTCAAGGCACTTAAACTCCAGGAGCGCCCATTCGATTATGAAAAGAATTTCTATACCCCACTAAAAGCGCAGTTAACAGATCTTAAAACTAAATGGCTGGCAAATCTAAAAACGATATGGCCGGTAAATTCAGAACCTAAAGAATCAGAAATACAGCAAGAACCACAGGATATGGTATCTGAACAAGAACAGGAACAGAAAAGAAAGCAAGAATATCGTTTATGGATAGCAACAGAAAATCTAAGAAGGGCTGTAAATGTTGAGCCTATAAGAGACACTGATTTATTTACAATAACCGTTAATGACTTTAGCCCGGACGAAGCGGCGATGATTGCCAACGCGGTAAGTCGTTCATATATTATTTGTGATCTTGAACAGCAACTGGCAGAACTTCAACTTCAGTATGAAGATAAACATCAGCTTGTATTACAATTGAAGGACAATATCGACAAGATGAATGATAATCTTAGCGGCGTGTCACTTTCTTACATTGAATCAATCGGTCCGGCGACAATTAAGATAGTTGAGCAAGCAAAAAAACCGTTTGTACCAATAGGAATTAATAAACATCTTACTCTTGCTCTGGCATCCTTTATGGGCATATTTTTAGGTATTATGTTTGCCTTTGGACTGGACTATATTGACCATACATTTAAGTCATCGCAAGATGTAGAGTTATTTCTCAACTTGCCATTTTTAGGATCAATCCCGAAGGGAAGGTTAAATGGAACGACCTTAATTAAAGATATAAACCAGATAAATCCTTATACCCAGTTCTATAAACATCTTGCAGACCAGATATATTTCTCAATGAAAAACAAAAAATTAAAATCCATTATGATAACTGCTGCTTCGCCCTTAGAAGGATCTACAGGCATTACTGCCAATCTTTGCCATTATTTATCAAAAAAAGCAGGTCGTAAGGCAATTATTATTGATACTAATTTAAAATCCCCGGCAATACATAAAATTTTTAATATCCCGGAAAATCCAGGTCTTTCGAATGTACTGGAAGGCGAAATTTCATTTGAAGAAGCGGTTCATAACTTAGGTCATAACTTATCCGTATTGCCTGCTGGTAAAACCTCTCTCGACTCGACATTACTTTTAGATTCTACTTCTATGATTAATGTAATCAGGGCTGCAAAAGAAAGGTACGAATTCGTATTTGTTGACTACGCAGACTTAAAAGATTTTCAGGATGCTTACGTACTTTCTTCATATTTAGATGGAGTTGTCCTTGTTGTGAATGAGGGTAAAACCCGATGCCATGCTGTGAAGACGTTGATTGCCCCCTTCGAGGAAGGGAAATCCAATATGATTGGCGTTATTTTGAACAATCGTACATTTGTGATTCCAAAAATAATCTATAAGAGGATTTAATAAGACCAGAAAAGGTGAAGGATAAAGGGGATGTACCTGTTCATTATTCAAACGTGTAGCAGGCATGAATGTGGTTATATTGATTTTTGTTAAGGTGAATAAGGTTAATACATGAGTGAATTGCTGAAAAAAATAAAAACAAAGCATGCTAAGGTAGGTATCGTAGGTCTTGGTTATGTTGGATTACCACTAGCTCTTGAATTTTTAAGAAGCGGGTATTGTGTAACAGGTATTGACAAAAATAGGGAACGTGTTGAATCTCTTACCAGAGGCAGATCGTATGTGATAGATATAAAGGACGAAGATATCTCAGGGTTTATTCAAAAGGGTCTCTTTCGCGTAACTGATGACGCCGGCGTCTTATCAGCTCTCGATGCCATAAGCATCTGTGTGCCAACGCCGCTGACTAAGACGAAGGACCCTGATATGTCTTACATCATCAATGTGGGCCAAGAGATTAAGAAGTATATGCATAATGAACAAATTTTTATTTTAGAAAGCACCACCTATCCGGGAACTACTGAGGAATTGATGCAACCGATATTAGAGGAGAGCGGGTTAAAGGTGGGGAAAGATTTTTATCTTGCCTTTTCTCCGGAACGTATTGATCCGGGAAATAAGCGGTATTCAGTTAAGAATGTGCCGAAAGTAGTAGGAGGTGTAACTCAACAATGCACAGAACTGGCATGCTGTTTATACAATCAGATTATTGATACGATTATACCTGTTTCATCTCCAAAAGTAGCTGAGATGGTAAAACTGCTGGAGAATACATTCCGTAGTATCAATATTGCCTTAGTGAATGAGATTGCCATCGTGGCAGAAAGGCTGGGCATTGATGTGTGGGAAGTTATAGATGCTGCAAAGACAAAACCCTTTGGTTTTATGTCATTTTATCCTGGGCCCGGTCTGGGAGGACATTGCATTCCCATCGACCCGCTCTATCTTTCCTGGGTTGCTAAAAAAAATGGATTTGAGTTACGCTTTATTGCCCTTGCAGATCAGATTAATAGCGCTATGCCTGAATTTGTTGTGGAAAAGATCATCGATGTGCTGAACAATGCTGAAAAAAGCGTAAAAGGCTCAAACATTCATATTCTGGGCGTTGCGTATAAGAAGGATGTCGATGATGTCCGGGAATCGCCTGCACTTGAGATTATGAGTATCTTAAAATCGAAAGGCGCAAAGATATCGTATACAGATCCTCATATCCCGGAAGTTAATTGCCACAAGTTGAGTATTAAATCAGAACCGCTTTCTCAGGAGATCTTATCTAAAGCGGATTGCTCTGTTATCGTGACAGACCATAGTAGCTTTGATTATGGCTTAATTGTGTCCAACTCTAAACTGATCGTTGATACCCGGAATGCCTTGAAGGGTGTTAAAAAGAAATGTATCGTGCGACTCTAGTGCACTATCAATAGAATTCATGATAATACGGTTTGTATCGGTTCAACTGCATGAGGCTGTGTCATTGCGAGGGTATTGTCCGAAGCAATCCCCTGGACATTTCAAAAGAGATTGCTTCGGGAAAAAACCCCTCGCAATGGCAAATACTCTAAAGCCTATTGTGGTAAATTATCCTGACAGTGTACCAGGTATGGGTAGGGAGTTTTTTGAACTTATGAAAAGCTCTTGTTTTTAATAACGGGAGGTAGTATTGGTTTCTGTATTTAATAATCCTGTCAAGTGGGATGAAGCTGTAGAAAGTTCTTATTATCCGTATATCTCGTATAAATATGGTTGGCTCGAATCTATCGGTTCGTGCTTTTTACACATAGAGCCTTTGCCTCTTGCAAAGATTACAGAAGATGGCGATATTGAATATGTTTGCCCGTGTTTTATAGACAGGGATAAAAAAGAGATTACGAGTTCCGTATTTCTTGCCCCAGGCTTTATTAATAAAAATGCAGATCCTGTTGAAATGATAGAAGCACTTATTTCTTATGCAAAAAAAGAAAATTATAAAAAAATCTCGTTACAAATTCCTCCGGGTTTTCTTTATTCCAATATCTTATTAAATGGAAGATTTAAACTCATAAGAAAAATCTGTTTTTTTAATATAGAGATATGTGCCATGAGCTCTTTCGATTATTACCTGAACAAGTGTGTTTCCAGTGGAAGAAAGAGCGACATGAAGGCTGCGTGGCGAAAAGGGGTAACGGTGGAAACCCTCTATCCTTCCCGGGAAGCGTTAGAGAGGTTCTATCCTTTTTATCAGGAAATGGTGCAAAGAAATAATGCCCAAATGTTAGAAAAAACCTTTATGTTGAAATTAAGTCAATCCCTTAACCAGAATACCCGTTACTGGATTGCGATGGTACATGGAAAGGATATCGGGTCTGCACTTACGTATGAATTTATGGGACGGCTTTGGGTTTGGTTGCTTCAGGGCGGCGGTGATTTTAGAGATTATAAAACAGATGCTTTTCTGTATGCTGAAATTATTCGGTACGGCTTTGAGAGACATTTTAGCGTAATAGATTTAGGGACGTCTCCATTGGATAACTCGCAGGGAGATTTTAAAAAACGATTGGGTGCTGATCCTGTATTCCATGAATTGTACGAATTAGATTTGTCGTACTTCGGGAATCTAAGAAGTACCTGTACTGAAATGAAAAAGGTGATTAAAAGACGATGGGCAAACTAAAGAAACGTATTATTAATAAACTCCTCAAAGAAACATCTCCTTTCTTTGACTCTTATAGTCTTTATTTCAACATGCCTTCTTCCAAAAAGAAACTCAAACGACTTTCGGATTTTGCCGAAGTAGGCATCGGAGTCAATATTGAAGGAAAGATTACTACCCTGACGCCCCGCTATTTAGAAATAGGCAAAAACACAACGATACAATCTATTCATATAGCGCCTGAAAAATTTGTGCTCATCGAAAAGGATGTAATGACAGGGAATATCTCCTGCCGGAAGCACTCGATTATAACCCCTCAAAAGAGCTATGAGGGTGAAGAAATAGACGAAAAGTGCATAACTATTTCAGTAGATTTTGAGGCTGGTGTCGCTCTTTCACATGCATCAAAAGAAAGGTGGGGCCATTACCGAAAGTTTTGGGATAGCAGAAAAGCCGTAGAAAAACTCTCTCAGCTATTTAGGAAATATGAAATACCTGTGACGTGGGCTATATGCGGACACCTCTTCCTTAGAGAGTGTAATGGTAATCATAACATTATTGAAGATGATTGGGGTGGCCACTGGTTTATGCATGATCCTGCAACGAATTATAAAAATAATTCCGAATGGTACATGCCTGAAACAATAAAGGCTTTAGCGAAAGAGTCTCTTTTTGAAATAGGGTACCATTCTTTTGGGCATTTCTTATATCAGCAATGCTCAGAAGACACGGTTAAAAAGGATATCCTGATGGCAAAAAAAATACGATCGGAGTGGGGACTTAAGCTCGATAGTTTTGTGTTTCCTTATAATCAGTGTGGTTATTTTGATTTACTCGTTGAAGAGGGGGGTTTTCGTAATTTCAGAGGCAAAATAGGTGTTATTTGTCCATCATATGGCGCTATCAATTTTAAAGAATTTTGCTACATACATACTACACAAGTATTCTCGCCAAGTACTATGGACAGATGTAATTTACAGATTCAGCAATTAACCAGGCAAAACTTTAACTATTATACACATTGTTATCAATGGATTGAGAATGATGGTTGGAAAGAGTTAGAGCAATGGTTGAAAAAGTTAAGCAGATTAATGTCTTTAAACAAAATTAAAATTAAAAAATTTGGAGAGTTATATGGTTAGATTTTTAAGAAAATTACAGAATTATATATTTTACAAAATATATAAAATAACTTCTAAAGTAGTTCTTTATTGTAAAGCCGTAGTAAATCTCGCTAACAATAAGTCGATATCCAATAAGAATACTTTTGAATCATATTTTATAGTAAAAAGTTACGGTTACACCAATGATTTAACAACCCCGGAGAAAACGGTATTGGATATTTTGAAGAATGATTTAAGGAATATGAGGATGCTTGATATTGGTGTTGGCACGGGTCGTACAACCCTCCACTTTGCAGATTTAGTAAAAGAGTATATAGGCATTGATTATTCAATGAATATGGTGAATGCCTGTAAAACGAGATTTCCTGAAACATCCAGGATGAATTTTTTGAGATGTGATGTAAGGTCTATGGAAGTATTTGACGATAAATACTTTGATTTTATATTGTTTAGTTTCAATGGTATAGATTGTATTTCTTATAATGATAGATTAATAGCATTTGAGCAAATCAAACGCATAGGTAAACATAATGCCCTTTTTTGCTTTTCAACACATAATATACAGTTTATCCATAAGCTTTTTATGATTCATTATTCAGCAAATTTAATTAAAACAACACAAAATATATTTAAAAGCTTTTTATTGAGGTCTATCAATAAAAATATTAAAGGAGATGAGAAATATGCGGTTATTAATGATGGTGCGCATATGTTTGGACTGAATTTATTTTACATTAAACCTCATGAACAAATAAGGCAATTATACGAATCCGGATTTAATAATATACGGGTTTTTTCTTCGGAAAACGGCGAGGAAATAAAGGATTTCTTTGCTTTAGAAAATAATACAGAAATGTATCTTTATTATTTATGTAATATTAACAATTAAAAATAAAACCGATAATGAATAACGATAATAAAACAAAAAGCAACGATACTATTTTTAGTTTTACCGTTGACAGGCGAACAATCTTTAAAAGTTCAATAAATAGTTTTTTGATTCAGATTATTTTCAGGCTTAAAGGTTTTATTACAGCCCCTATTCTTACGTATCTTATGCTTCCCTCTGAAATGGGGGTATTGAATCTCATTGTGGTAACATCGTCTGTTTTTGCTCCTTTCGTTAATCTGAATTTACCCGATGGGTCTGCAATATATTTTTCGCGTGAAAGAGCTGTTGAAAAAATTCGCACCATGTATTTAACCATTGTAAACACTATAGGTATTTCTGCAATACTTGTTACCCTGATTGCCAGTCTGCTGATATATTTCTTAAGGCCTGATCTCTATAAATATGCTTTTTGGGCGGCTCTTTTGCTGTATGCAAATATTTTTTATCAGATGTCTTCATTTTTACTCAGTACATACCAGAAGACGGGTCTTGTTGTAAAGAACGCTTTTGTAAGAGATTCAAGCGCTACGGTTATGTCAATATTCTTTGTCTATTTGGGATATTCCTATAAAGGAATGGTTATTGCCAATGTTATTGCGTTTCTCGTTTCTTCTTTTTTGCTTTTGCGGATCGTTACAAAGAACATGTCTTATGCTTTTACTATCGATACGTCTTACCTCCGGGCTTTTTTAAAACTCTCTATTCCTTTACTTCCTGTTTTTTTCTTTTCCTGGATAATCCAGTCATCGGATTCTTATTTTCTTGCATACTATAAAGGCGAGGGGATAGTGGGTAAGTATTCCGTAATTTATGGCATTACCAATGTTATTTTAACTATTACGTATGCCTTGAATTTTTTCTGGGTGCCCGTTTCTGCCAGGCTTTGGGTTGAAAACAGGGAAAAATTTACTCAGGCATTTCGATTGTTATTTACCCTATTTTTAACAATACTCCTGATGATAGTTCTTCTCTTTGAGCTTAATTCTAAAATGATAATACACCTCCTTATAAGGCGGGAGGAATATTACGATGCCTATGTAATTATGGGAATACTTGCATTTTCCTTTGCAATGCAAGTGTTAATAACCCTGCTTACCGCTCCTCTTTATTCTAATAAGAATACCAGAACAATATTCTTTGCCCATTTAATCGGAGGCCTGGTGAATACCATCCTTAATTTTTTGATTATTCCTTCTACCGGGATATTTGGAGCTGCTATCAGTACTGCTGTTTCATATTTAACAGTCGTTCTCGTTATGTCCTATATGAGTTATAAACTTGCGGATTTTGCATTCCTTAATAAACATCTGTTTTACATAATAGGTCTTTTTGTCTTTGCATGGGGTGGAATCTTTTCTGCACGGGAATATTTTGAAATGTACCAAAGTATTCTTGCGAGTATTCTGGTGATTATCGTAATCGGAGCCATTGTTTATTTTAAGGTTCTGGAAAAAAAAGAGAGAGAATATCTGTTTTTATTTCTTAAAGAATTTAATATAAAAAGAGTAATAGCATGAGGAAAACAGTGATCATTGGGGCTGGGCTTGCTGGTTTGAGTGCAGGCTATTATGCCCAAAAGAAAAAAATAGATTATGAAATTTATGAGAAGGATGACGGTGTGGGAGGTCTATGCCGAACCCGTAAGAAAGAGCGCTTTTCCTTTGATTATTCAGGACATCTCCTCCACCTGAAAGATCCTTACTCTCAATCGTTGATTAAAAGCCTTCTTGGCCATAATCTCAACGTCATACAGAGAAATTCCTTCATTTACTCACATAAGGTATTTACCCGTTATCCCTTTCAGGCAAACCTCTATGGCCTTCCTCCGGATGTGGTAAAAGAATGTCTCATGGAATTTGTCAGAGCATATTATGAGAATGAAGATTTACCAACAGAAGCATACAAAACATTCCATGAATGGATCGTGGGAAAGCTCGGCAAGGGGATAGGAAAATATTTTATGTTCCCCTATAATGAAAAACTTTGGACAATTCCCCCCGGGGAACTCACCTGCGGATGGATGTCAGAATACGTACCTAAGCCTACCCTTGAAGATGTCTTTCATGGTACATTCTCTGATCAGAAGAAGGGTTTTGGTTATAATGCAACTTTCTGGTATCCGAAGAAAGGTGGAATACAGGCTCTTTGTGACGCGCTTGCTGATAAAGTAAGAAATATAAGGCTGCAGGAAAAGGTTGAGAGGATTTTTCATAAAAAAAAGATTATCGAATTTGACTCAGGTAAAACTACGGCATATGAAAAGCTTATTTCTACCATGCCTCTTAAAAAACTCGTAGAGAGATTAGACGGTGATATTCCACAGGAAGTAAAAGATGCTGCCCAGAAACTCAAGCATAATTCAGTCCTTATTATAAACCTGGGAGTAAAAGGTGAAGGTCTTACCGATAAACACTGGATTTATCTCCCTGAGAAGAAATACACAGTATACAGAATCGGGGTCTATTCCAATTTTTCAGAGTATATGGCGCCGCCTGGTACAACATCCTACTATATAGAGATAGCTTACCAGAAAGACTGGAATATAGATAAAGAAAAAACAGTAGAAAATGCCCTGGATGAAATCGTAGAGATTGGTTTTGTTCCTCACAGGAAGGATATTCTTGTGAAGGAGATAATGGATATTGAATGCGCATATGTTATTTACGACAGGTATTATTCAGAGAGCAAGAAAATAATCATGGATTACCTGAATAGTGTTAACATTTATAGTATTGGCAGATACGGTAATTGGGAATATTCAGGCATGGAAGAGGCCATGCATCAGGGAAAGGAGTCGATTGGTGAAAGTTAGGTCGTTAAAAAGCAAAAGAATAGATTTTATTGCGCATGAGTATTCTCATGTGCCTGTTGTGGCCTTTGTAAAAGCAGTGAATGATGGTTACTATAATTACAACGCATATGAATACGACTCTACACATCCCGACATCGCTTATGATGCAATTATAGCATGGGACAAGATTATAGACCTTTTAAAGGTAAAAATGACAGATTTACAAGAATATACTATCGTGGACATTGGCTCCGGAACCGGGTTTGTTGCAGGGCGATTTCTTGAGAAATGTTTATCCTTTAAAAACTACATCGGTCTCGAACCTTCTGCTAGTATGAGAAAAGTAGCAACAAAAAAATTCAGAGAATCACGGTTATCTTTTCAATCCATTGACATTTTAAAAAAAGAAGCAGTTTTTGACGTTCTGAAAAAAATAGAGGGGAAAAGGATAATTACGCTCAATTCAGTACTCCATCATATCGTTTGGTGGGAAGATTTTTTGACTGTTATCAAAAATGCTCTTAATACAGGTGATTTTCTTATCCTTTGCCATGAACCTAACAGCCGCTTCTGGGAAAATAATAAGCTCGTGAGCCTTTTTGATAAGATTCAAGAAGAAAAGGCAAGAATGAACCGAAGGGCCTTTTATTTGGACCCTATCTTCTATATAAAAAAAATTAATAGACTTGCAAGGAAAGACACATATCAGACTCCATCTAACTATGATTTAATAAATCAGGAACTCAGAAAATCTGGTGCTATCAAAAATAGCCTTTCTCCTGGTCTGATCGATGCAATAATAGATTACAGTGTGCCTTTGTGCTGGCGCGGAATTACTATCGGAAAAGACTACAATGAAGGGTTCTTAAACATTGAAGGTTTGATAGAAAACTATTTTAAGGATATGGAACTCTTACTTTCTTTTACCTATCAACATCTGGCTTTTTCTTCAATGGCTCTATCGACTCCATGGAGACATAAAGAGAAGGCTCTTGAGAAGGAATATCCACTGGATGGAGCACAATTTTGCTTAATTCTTCAGAGAAATTAAAGGATTTATATGGTAATTAAATTTTTAAATGCTGATTATTATCACGCAAAAGTAAAATCTAAGCTCGTAATTGATTTTTTAAAATCGAGACGTGCTGGTGAAAGCATTTTGGATATGGGTGCAGGGGAAATGCCATTCAAGAAATATTGCGGGCATCTTAACTATACGAGTCAAGACTTCTGTCAATACGAGGGAAAAGGAGATGGCAGAGGACTACAGACTAATACATTTGACGTAAAAGGAATAGATATAGTATGCGATATCAAGCAAATACCTGTACCTGACGGGAGGTATGATAATATATTATGCTCTGAAGTGTTGGAGCATATAGAAAATCCTCTTGAAGGTATTCAAGAAATGAAGCGAATATTAAAACCCGGCGGCAAGGTTATTATAACAGTACCAGGTACATCTCTTTTGCATTTTTCCCCCTATCATTATTATACCGGATTTAAAGATAATTTTTTTAATTTGCTCTTAGGGAAGTCGGGGTTTGATATTGATAAGATTACAAGAGTAGGAACAATTTATTCAGTCACAGCTCTTTACCTTTGGTATATTGCTGATAAGTTCTCAAAAGTAATCTTTCCATGGAGATCTTCACTATTCTTTAAGATGCTTATTCTCGGATTTTCACCATGTATATCTCTGTTTTTGATCCTTGATTCCATAAGGATATTAGACACCAGGACCATAGAAGCCGGCCTTTTAGTTATAGCAACAAAAAGACATGAGAATTCGCATGGTACGTAACAATTCTTACGATATTGGTGGAGTAATAAACTATACTCGTCCCTTGGCAATAAAATTTACTAGACTGGGATATTGCGTATCCTATTTATATTTTGGTGGTACGGCAAAGAGAAAATATAACTGATTTTAATACCTTATCTTAGAATTAACAGAAGAGATTTTCCTTTTAAATGTGCAGAACCGATGAATCCTCCTAACTGGATGTATAGGAATTTCAAACTAATCATGGAGTGGCAAGGCGCGCCTTGCCACTACACGTCGCTAAAGGCATAGTTTATAACTATGGTGCTCCTTTGCTTGATATAAATGCCCATTAAACATGGGATGTACCTTAATGTTGTGAGAGGGCATAATGAAGAGAGAGGAGTAGGAGAATCGCTATTCAATGTGTGAGTATCTCTGGGGCTATTACAGGTAAGATTCTTGCCCGTTCATATGGAAAGCGAAAGGAAGGAATATGAAGAAAGTAATAAATATGTGGAAAAGCACGACAAAAGAATTTCTTGAAAGTCAGCTTCCCATACCTGTAATGGCAATGTTAAAACTCAGAAGTCATCTTAGGCATTATAAACCTTTCACCACACACGTTCGGGAACGGAATTTTATTCTTGCACAACAAGATTATATGGCCAATAAGATTTTTGTCAGATCTTTGCCCTATTTAGCATTTGTTGACACAGGAAATATTTGTAATCTTAAATGTCCATTTTGCCCTACGAATAATGGTGAATACTCTTTCTCAAGCCCAAAATTTCCAAGCGTACTCAAGAGAGAACGCCGTTTCCTTGATTTGGAAAAATATGCTTTAGTGCTTGAAGCATTTGGAGAAACTCTTTTTTCTCTGTCTCTCTTTGACTGGGGAGAACCTTTTCTTAATAAAAATATTTTTGAAATGGTATTCATGGCTAAAGAGTTCAATATAGAGGTTTGTTTGAGCACAAATTTGAATATCAAAGACCCTGACCTTGCACAAAAGATCTGTGAATGTTATCCGGATTCTCTTATTCTTAGCATCGATGGTATTTGTTCAGAAACCTATCGAAAATACCGCCGTGGTGGAGATTTTGAATTGGTCATGGAAAACGTGCAAAAAATCGCTGCCTATAAGAGAAAATATAGTCTTAAAAAGCCAGAATTAATCTGGCAATTCTTAGTTTTTAAACATAATGAACATGAAATTCCTTTTGTTAACACATTTGCCCGTTCGCATGGCGCTGACATTGTCAAAATTTCCAATGCATATATTTATCATGAAGATTGGATACCGGTAAACAAGAAATATCATCCTTTAGAAGCTCGTAAGAATAGTTGTGATTTTCTTTGGACGACGGCAACAATTGAAGCCACAGGTTCATTAAGCCCGTGTTGTGTTAATCGTGACTCCCGATATGATTTTGGAAAATTTACGACAGCACAGGAATTAAGAGATCTCTGGAATTGCGAGAAGATTCGTGCTTCAAGAAGTTTTTTTCATAAGAAGAAGCCTGATAGTGAAATTTTGTGCGATATGTGCACATTAATAAAACAAGATGCTGAATAAGGATCTGAAATGCTGAGATCAGAGAAAATGGTTTTTTGGCTATAGGTATAAAAGATATGAGAATTCTCATGGTAGGTAATGACCCTCATGATATAGGCGGGGTTGTAAATTATACTCGTCCTCTTGCCTTAAAATTTGTTGAAATGGGACATAAGGTTTTTTATTTCTATTCCGGTGCATGGAATAGAAGGTATAACTATCTCTTCAGGCCATATCTCAGGATTCATAGAAGAGATTTTTCCTTTGAGTGCGCAGAACTGATGAACTCTCCAAACTGGACATATAATTACGGTAATCCCTTGCTTGATATACACGCTCATCAAACAGAAAAATTGTTTATAAAATACATGGAAAAAATAAAACCTGATGTAGTACACGTTCATAGCCGCTGTGGGCTTCCGGCATCACTTATTGAGATTGCTTCAAATCATGGATTGAGGGTCTTCACTACTATTCATGTATACGGTTTCTTATGCCAGAAAAGAGTAATGATTGACCATCATGGAATGCCCTGCAAAGGACCCTCTGATGCAGACAAATGTGCTCAATGCACAGGGTATGTCGATATAAAAAGATTAAAGCATACCGTACGACTAGAAAATACCAGCAAACAATTGTTTACATTGGCTAAATCGCTCCTTGGCATACTAAGGAAATGCAGCAGATCCAAAAAATCTGATCAGAGAAGTAGTAACGATCCTGCGCCATGTAAAGGTATTGCACATTATGAGAAAATAAAGGCAAAACTGCAGGAAAGACTTGATTATATGATTCATGCGATGAATACGTATACGGTTACAAACCTGTGTGTATCTACTGATGTAAAAAGAACCCTTATGAGATATGGTGTTCATGAAGATAAGCTCTTAGTCCAGCATATAGGTTCATCAATTGCAGAAAACCAGAAGTTAAACAGGAGAACATTACATACGCCTATTGTAATAGGGAATATCGGAGGAGTGCACCATTATAAAGGAACGCACGTTTTAGTGGAAGCAGTAAAGAATATCAAAAATAAAAATTTCATAGTAAAAATATTCGGCAAATATGATCAGGCCTATGTAGAAAGCGTAATGCAGGGAAAAGAAGATTTACCGATAGAGTTTTTGGGAAAATATCAGCCAACTGATTTGTTTGAAATATTAAAGCAGGTAGACATCATGGTGCTTCCTTCTATCTGTAATGACACAGCGCCGCAAACTATTTTTGAGAGTTACAGTGCAGGCATCCCGATTGTTGCCTCTGATATAGGCGGGTTTCCGGATTTTATAAAAGACGGGGTTAGTGGATGTCTTTTTAGGCCGGGAGATAGTCAGGATCTGGCAGATAAATTGGATAAGGTATTAACAGATCCTCAAAAGATAGAATCATTTTCATGGAAGGTTCCAAAACTTAAGACAATTACCGATAATGCTCTGGAGTTAGTAGCCTTGTACAAAAAATGTATTGAGAATAATTCAATAACAACTTAATACACTATGCATAAGAATGGACAGATAACACAAATAAAAACTCAGGGCATAAAGAATGCTGCTGCAATCGTATTTGCCCTGGTTTTATCGATGCTGGCGGGATACATTCTTGTTCTTGGTTCTTATAAATTGCTGTTTCCTTTTTTATTTGCAGGGGTAATTCTGGTTTTATATTTTAAACAGTTTGAGATTCTCATAGTACTTATATTCATCATCAACCATGAATTGTTTTACCTTCTTCCCAGTGGCGCTCTGGGCAGAGATGCTTTTCAGGACTTACTCTTTGTTATTATTTTACTCCTGTTAGGAGCCAGATATTTTCTGGATAAAAAGGCCCGTAACTACACGAAGAGGCATTTCGGATTATTTATACCCTTTTTTTTGTTTCTTGTTTTTGTAGGTATTCTCAAATCATATTATCAGGGACAGCCTTTTATTTACGGGATAAAGGCTGCTAAAGGTTACTATCTCATTCTGTTTTATTTTGTTTTTATGTCAAAAGAGATTAATACACAAAAACTTTTCCGGTTAATCATAATAGCGGGGATCCTGTTACTCATTCTTAATAATATCAAGTATGCCTTCTTTGATAGCGTAGGTATGTTCTATATTGATGAGAGTGAGATATCCGAACGGGGAGATAACCTAAGATTCATTGTGGGAGATTTTTTCATTAATTTTGCGCCTATCGTTACCTTTGGGGAATATCTGAGGACCAGGAAAAAACTGTACCTCCTGATTTTTCTGTACATGATTGCTACGGTTATTATACAAGGACAGACAAGGGCAGTTATAATTGGCATTACCGTGAGTGTACTTTTCATGCTGTACTTTTCACGTTGCATAAGCTTCAGTAAGATTGCATGTATAATACCGCTATTGATTATTCTGTCGATATGGGTTATCCCCATGCTCGAAGCAACGTTTTTAGGCAGATTATATGAAATTACTAAATCAGAAATAGAAGGAAATACAGGGAATGTCGGAATCAGAGTCGTGGGGTATAAATATTATTTCAGCGAGATTGTGAAGTCCCCAATAATAGGTAACGGCATATGGAATGTTCTTCAAACAAAGAATAATCCTGAGGATATGAGATATACAAGAATATATCTGGCAGATATAGGATTAACCAAACTCCTATTCCATTTCGGTATATTTGGGGTTGTATGGTTACTTATGTTACTATCAAAGGTTTATAAAATATCATTTCAAAGTCTCGGAAGGTTAAAAGAAAATGTGCATTATAGCCTTCTCGGATATTTTATATTCTCAATTGCAACAATGGCAACTTTAGATTGCTTCGTGGATAGGTTTACTATAATTTATCTGGCGCTCGTGCTCGCCTTGTTAAGTCAATCTGATTATTCAATGAAAGATCAGCAGAGAGGTTGAAATACGGTATGGATGTTACGATTGTAATAGTAAGTTATAATGTGGCTGACTTATTAAATGAATGCATTATCTCAATAAAAAAAGAGACGTCCTGCGAATACGAGATTATTGTTGTTGACAATAATTCTGTAGATAATTCCATGGAGTTGCTTAAGGCGAATCACCCTGATGTAAAACGAATACAGAACGTGAGCAATGTAGGTTTTGCAAAAGCAAATAATCAGGCCTTCGAAAAGGCTCAAGGCAGCTACATTTTTATGCTTAATCCCGACACCGTTGTTTTAGATAGAGCTATTGATAAGCTGGTTCAGTTTATGGACGAACACCCGGAAGCAGGAGCTTGTGGGCCAAAAGTTTTAAACTATGATATGTCTCTTCAGCCTAGTTGCCATCATTTCCCGACAATTGCAATGAGATTCATAGAGCATTCTCAACTTGAGAGAGTTTTTCCAAAAAGCAAAATTTTTGGTCGTCACTATATGACTTACTGGAATTATGATGAGGTAAAAGAGGTGGACTGGATTCGGGGTTGTTCCTTGCTGCTTAGAAAGACAACCTTAGAGCTTGTAGGAACTCTTGATGAGAATTATTTTATGTATACTGAAGAAACAGATATTTGTTATCGCATGAATAAGAGTGGATGGAAAGTGCTGTTTTTCCCGGGAGCGGAGATTGTGCATTACTGGGGTAAAAGTTCCGAAGTTTCAAAGAAGGAAAAAGGATATTCTCCTGCAACGATAAAATACTTATTTAATACGAAATACTATTTTTTTAAAAAACATTACGGCTGTGTTCATTTTGTCTTTATAAAAGGAATTGACTTTGTATTTTATTTATTGGTCTTTATAAAAAATATATTTAGAAAGGATGCAGAGGTACGGAGATTAAAACTATCGTATGCTTCTTATGTGCTTTCTCTGATCTTGTTTGGCAAGTAGATGTACCGTAAGGAAAAGCTATAGATACCTTAAAGAGAAACACTCCTGGCTATTGTTCTCTTGCTCTGTAGTTACAGAGATCATATGCAGGGCGGGGCTTTAGCCTTACCGGGCAACCCTAAAGGATTGCCCTACGGAATTAAAATTCCTCAACAGGAAACCAGGATAGACCATAACTCGTAACACTTTGATTTTTGGAAAATAACCCCGTAGGGGTGAAATGTTTATAGAATAATAAAGTTATCTATAGAGGTGTATTTGTGAATGCGAAAAAAATACTCATTCTTTCTCCTTGCCCTCTTTTTCCCACAGTGATGGGAAATCAGGTCAGGATAAAGTTTCTTATAGAAGAGCTAAACAAACGGCATTGTGTGGACTTGATAACCCTTGAAGATAGAAAAAATTATAGTATGCACGATGCGCATTATAAGAAAATATGCCATAAACATTATCCCATAATAATTCCGAACAATAAAGACAATGTAATTGGCAGGGTTTTTTATAGTTTAGGGCGACGGCTTGTGTACTTGCTTTTTGGAATTCCTTCGCAATATTATTATCCTTCATTGCCACAGATCCAGCGAGAGATACATGGCATAATAAACAGGAATGATTATGATGTTATCCAATTTGAATATTGGTTTATGGGAAAATTTATAAAGAAGTTAAAACAGAAATTATATTTAACCGTTGATACTCATGATGTATGTCATGAAAAAACAGAGAAAGAATTTCAAACTATATATGAAAATTCCCGTAAGCAAAGATTTATTCGAAGAGAACTTTCAAAGATAAAAGAATTGGAGCATTATTACCTTAATCAATGTGACACGATCATTTCAATCTCCAGTTCCGATTCTATATATTTTGAAAATAATTTTCCCAGGAAGAAGGTCCTTTATATACCAATTGGAATGGATTTAAAGGATTTCCTCAGTTACCCGACAATCAAAAATAATAAACCAACGGTTCTTTTTTATGGAAATTTAGGAACACTTCAGAATATACATGCTTTTTTTGAATTATGGAATGAAATCTTCCCACGTATAAAAAAAGAAATCCCTAAGGCACAGTTGAAGGTTGTTGGGGCTAATCCTCCCGATACTATCAAAAAGTTGTCAAGTTTGGGGTATGTAGAAGTGACAGGGTTCACGAATTGTTTGCCTGACATTTTATCATCATGTCACTTAAAAATATTGCCAATGAAAATCGGAGGTGGTTTCCGTACCCGCCTTATTGAAGTAATGGCTAGTGGAGTGCCAGTTATTGGTACTTATATTGGGGTGGACAGTTTAGCATTTGAAAATGACGTTCATGGGTATATTAGTGATGACTATAATATATTAACTCATAAAGCTATAGAATTATTAAGAAATGATGAAAAAAGACAACACATGGGTATCGAATGTAAAAAATTTGTTGAAAGTCACTATACAACGGAAAAGGTTTATGGAAAGCTTTCTCAATATTATTTTGATTTAGAATTATCATGAACAGTAATTGAGATAAGAATAGATTCAAAGTCGTTGGGTTTTGTCTTTTAAAACTCAACCTAATTAATTTATTTTATTACACAACTGAGGAAATAGTACATTGTTAATAATTCTTAGGCATCCTGATGGATTAGTCCATATTGAGCAATCACGGAATACAGACAAGAATATAATATCGGTTGAACTCCATAATAAAAGATTATTTATGCCGATAAGTACATTCGAGACCACGTATCCCTGGGAATTAATAAAAAGTATTTTACAGAGTAAAGGACCAGCATGCTTATGCGATGAAATAATGAAAGACGAAGATCCTTGTTGTGTTCAGCATCAATTACAATACACTTTGCTGAGTTATGTCAGCGAGAAAGATTTTGAAAATAGAAGAATACTAGACTTTGGTTGTGGTGCAGGCGCATCCTCAATAGTATTATCGCGCATGTTGCCGAATACGGAGATAGTCGGAATAGAATTAGACGAAAAATTGCTATACACAGCCAGATTGAGGGCAGAGCATTATCAAGCTCATAATATACGTTTTATTCCTTCTCCCGACGGCAACAGTATTCCTGATAAGTTGGGAAAATTTGATTACATAATTTTAAGTGCGGTATATGAACATCTTCTTCCCCATGAGAGAAAAAATTTACTACCTAAATTATGGGCGCATTTAAATTCTGGAGGTGTTATGTTTATTAACCAGACACCAAACAGGTTATTTCCTATAGAATTGCACACAACACATCTGCCATTGATCAATTACTTACCGGACAAGCTGGCGTTGCTTTTTGCGAGGATGTTCTCGAAAAGAGTTATCTTTGGTGATGGTTGGGAAACATTATTGCGCAAAGGGATACGGGGAGGGACGGTAAGTGAAATAACAGATTTTTTATACGGAGATCAAAAACTATTACTGTTAGAACCTGCGATGGTAGGAGTACATGATAGTATTGATATTTGGTATCGGCTAACAAATACCAAAAGATTAACAACTTCCAGGAAATTGTTAAAGTTTGGTATGAAATTTTTTAAATTTGTTACAGGCATACAATTAACACCATGCCTGTCTTTGGCGTTAAAGAAATTATAGGTATTCGATAATTTAAAAGGCTTGTAAATATGCAGAATATTCTCTATATTATCCCATCCTTAAGACTTGCCGGAGCTGAGAAGCAAATCATTGGTTTAGTAAATGGTTTATCAGAAAAAAGATTCAATATCCATCTTTTTACCTTCGAGAGTCCGCTTGATCAGTTGGATAGCCTGAACAAACAGAAAGTTAAGTTCTATAATTATCCCAGGCGGTATAAGTTTGATTTTTCTCCCTCGAAAAAGATTGCCGAAATAATTAATAGAGAAAATATAGATATTATAGACTGCAGATTGCAGATTGCCCTTCTGTATGGATTTCTTGGAAGGATATTGGCAAAAAAGAAGGTAAAATTCACAACCTCGGTACATACAACAATAAATAGAAATAGAAAGGATGAACTGTTGGATCGTCTTCTCTATGTTCAATTAATGAAATACTGTGATAGGGTTATAACCGTTTGCGAAAATCAGAGGAAATACTGGATAAGAAAATACCCCTTCCTTGAAGAAAAATGTATCACCATACATAACGGTATAGATATTGATGAATTTAAGGATGACGTATCCGAGGATGAAAAGAAGGCTTTAAGGGCTTCCTTAAAGATAGAAGATGATGAGTTGCTTGTAGGGACGGTTGCAGGCTTCAGGCCGGAAAAAGGTCACGAATATATATTGAGGGCATTAAAACTTCTTTTGAACTCAGGCGTAAAGATCAAACTCATTCTTATAGGGGATGGGGAGAGAAGAAATTACCTGCAGTCTCTTGCTCATGAACTTGGAATTTGGAGAAATGTCATCTGGCTGGGTTTGCAGAAAGAACCGAAAAAATATATCAGTATCTTCGATATATTCCTTATGGCATCTTATAGGGTAGAGACATTCTCTAATGCAATTATTGAGGCACTTTCTATGTCTAAGCCTGTTATCGCAACAGATGTAGGAGGAACCTCTGAGATGGTTAAAGACGGCGTAAATGGCTTTCTTGTAAGGCCAAAAAATCCGGAAGATATTTCGGAAAAGATTACATATTTCATTAAAAATCCGCAGTGTTTTAGGCGCTTCTCCCAAAACGCAAGACTATGCGCTGTAGAAGGGTTAAGCAAAGAACGGACGATAATGAAGACAGAAGAACTCCTTATGACATTAGCTTAAAATAGGCATTCGGTGACTTTCGCGACGTGTAGTGGCAAAGGCGTGCTTTGCCACTACGTAGTTTGTTTTCCCTATGCATTAAATTAAGCGGGCAATATCTCAAAAAATTTGAGATGCGTAATTATTTTTATACACTCATACCCTTTTCCTGAAGATTGAAAAGGTATGAGATTATTTGGGGGGCAAACGAAATGATATCCACGATAAAAATCAGACCTATCCTTTTTCTTTTAGTATCAATGAGCGTGTTAAATTTTTTTTATGGTAAAAATGGATCATTTATGAAAGAGGTTTTCGCTTTTCCGGGAGGAAACAAACTTTTTCCTAACAGGAGTGTATCTGCTGAAGCAAAAAAATTTATCACCCGATATGATGAAGAACTGAAGGGGTGGTACAACCCTGTTTATTTTAAAGATTGGTTTGATACCGATCAACGTTTTGTAGGAAACATAATCTTAGACTTATCGGTTCTTTGTTGGATAAACAACACCGCGTCCAACCGGGATTATTTAAAAGGATGGTGTAGTCAGGCGATGCAGATTCAGCAATGGGGCGATAATAATGATCTTCAGATTTCTCATTTATTATTTGGGCTTTCCACGGTTTACGATTGGCATAGAGATAAGTTTGATAAAGAATTTCAAAATAAATTAAGAGTATTTATTTATGATCATGTTAGATATCTCTATGAATTTGCAAGAGAAACTCAAGATAGGTTTTGGGGAGGATCTTATTGGCAAAATCATAGCTGGGTAAATTATACCGCTATACTTGCTTCAGGCATGGCTCTTTCAGATGACTATGCTCATGAGGCATCGGAATGGACAACTTTAGCAAGAAATAAGATTGAGATGATAATTTCCCTCTTGCCCGTCGATGGCTCTAACCATGAAGGTTTGAATTATTCCGTTTACGGCAATACGTGGTTAGTAAGAGGGCTTACTTTGCTTGAAGTATTCGATGAGAATATTTTTAACAAATCTGAGTACCTCAAAAATTATTATAAGTTTTTTAATGCCCTTAATCCCGATAACATGCTAAAGATTTTTTCCGATATAGGCGACTCGCCTCAATATTTATGGTTCAACCCTTGCGAATTTTTCTTAAAACTCTACCATGAATACCAATTAGATGAATACAGGGATTTGTATCTGTTTTACCTGGATAAATATGAATATATAAAACCAGGCCTTATGTCAACGGTATACGGCTTAATAGAAAACACTTCTTTTGAAAACATGCCTGTTCCAGTACGATCGTATTTTTCGGAAGATTTGGGCGTTTTTTCTGATAAAATGACTGTGGAGGAAGAATTAGATGTGTCGTTTTTCTTTAAATCAGGAGTTCCGGGCGGGAGAATGGGCCATGCTATAGCAAACCAGAATCCAACCTATCAGCTAAACCGCAGTCATGAGCACCCTGATCAGAATCATTTCGTAATTTGGAATAAGAATGGATTTCTTATTTCAGATACAGGGTATACCAATCTGAAACTTACGGTAGACCACAATAGTTTACTAATCAATGATGTTGGACAACTGGGAGAAGGAGACTGGTGGTTTAAAGATGCGGATGTAAAGAATAAAGTTTTTAGCGAATCAGCGGGATTAACCGATAGAGGAGTCTATTCGAGAAAGGATGTATCCGTTATCAGAGCAGACGCTGCTGAGTTTTATCCTCCGGAAGTAGGTCTCAAGAAATTTAACAGGACTATCGTGTGGCTTAAACCAATGGGTTTTATTATTCATGATTCTATTGAAACAGAAGAACCGGAAGTTTTAAAACTAATATTTCATTCTAGTTTCGATATTGAGAAGTCCGGAGAAAATGAGTGTGTTTTTAAAGATAAATCATCAATACGTGGTAAGTTTATATCTTTATCTCCTCAAGGGGCAACCATAGATGTCTCAGACCATTATATTATTTCTCACTCGAACGACGTAGAAATGATTGGAGAAAAAATAACTATAGAAAGACATATGCAGAGTAATCAGGAAGAATTTCTAACTTTAATCCTACCACAATAACATAGAGAAATTGTTGAATCATAGGGGGAGAACCTTGTGTTCGCCCACCTTTTATGCAAATCCAAAACGGGGATGTTTTTCCATAACTGGTATACTGTCAACTTAATTTCCTATAATATAATAGACTTTCTCTTATTTGTCATCTATGAAAAAGCATGTCAAGAAAAAATAATGTTCCTGTTGACAAAAAAGCAAAGGAACTGTTTTCTTGCCATGCGTCCTTCCCGCTTAATTGGGG
>NZ_SZPP01000053.1:0-23153 GCF_030263775.1 Candidatus Jettenia sp. AMX1 | reverse complement strand
TCAGAGGTCGAAGTAAGAGCATCTTGAACTTGGAAACCGGAGAGTAGTAGGAAGAGATTTTTTCATCAGAAGATTTCTTGAAGAGGGAACGAGAAAGGGGCACATGAGGATTTTCTTCAAGGATGAAGTTCAGGAAAGAGAAGTCAAAGAATGCGAGGATGGCCAGGGGGTAATGTTTTGGAGTTGTTTGGGAGAACGGAAGAACTGTCTGAACCATTCATTGATTGTCTTATCAGATTTCAAATCAGACAGAGAATTATACATTGGTTTGTGAACGTCTCTGGTAAAGAGCATAGGGAAAGGTCTCCTTAAGATTTTATAGGAAAAAATACTGAAGGTATTGTACAGGATGTAAGGAGGATTTTAAAAAGAAAAATAGCTGAAATATGGCTATTTGCAATGCTTTTCAAGCCTTGCAATACACTCTACATAAGTATAGGAGTTTAAATAACTAAAAAGTAGTATTGAAACAATTGAGGTAATCAAAACTGTACTCGAATAACAAGTAGCATCCGGCCCATATTACTTACAATTCCTCTTGCAATTTTAAATTCTGCACAAAATCGAATACATGGCATTTTCAGGTTTGACATTTACTTTTGGAAAAATTTTGATAGGCTTATGAAATGAGGCTTGAAGGTTTTTAAGCTTTTTTCGGATTAAGCCCGATAATAAAATTCATTACACGAACAATTATGAAAAATGACAGTACGAAGATAAATCAAATTTTGAATCAAGCCCTGGATTCTGCAGGCAAAGGGATAATGATACAAGATGTAAACCGGAAGGTGGTGTTCTTTAATCATGCCTGTGAAGAAATTACCCGATGGTCAAAAGAGAAGATTGTTGGGAAGGATTGCGGGGATATTTTTCAGTGCCATACTTCTACCGGTATGTGTTTGACAGAGAAATTTTGTCCTGGTGTAGATATTTTTCAGGGCAAATTTTCTAAAACTTCCAGAGAACTCATGATTACAAGGGGTGACGGTAGTGAATCATGGATAGAGGCAAACGCATCGGCTATTAGAGATGCAGAAGGAAGGGTAACGCATATCGTTACTATTATGGAAGATATTCGCGAAAGAAAAAATTTTGCAGATGAGATTCTCAAGTCAAAGACCTTATCCACCCTCGGTACGTTTGCTGCAGAATTGGCGCATGAGATTAAAAACCCTTTAAATGCCATGAATATTCAAATGTTAGTGCTCGAACGTGAAATACAGGATACCCACAAGCTAAGCAGTAAGTCGAAAAAAGAATTCCTTGAAATAGTTTCGATAGTTCAGAAAGAAGTCATCCGTTTAAGCGGATTTGTTGAGGAGTGTTTGCAATTTTCCAGAACAGGAGAACTGAACAAAAGCCTTGTCAATATAGGCGAGATGCTGAATGAGATTACTTCTTTACTTTTGCCTCAGGCTCAATTAAATGGTATTTATGTGGAATTAGATGTTATGCATGCGCTGCCGAAAGTAAAGGTGGATAAGGATAAGATGAAGCAGGCGATTCTGAACATTCTGATTAACGGTATCGAAGCAATGCCGGATGGGGGAGAAATGCGGGTGGGTGTGCATTATAGCCATGACGGAATATTGATTTCTTGTCAGGATACAGGTCCTGGAATTCCTGATGAGATTCAGGATAAAATATTTAACTTATTTTATACTACGAAAAACGGAGGTACCGGAATAGGTCTTTCCTTTGCCCAAAATATTGTCCAGGCCCATGGAGGAACGATACGATTGGAGCAAACCCCGAAAGGGAGTAAATTTATTATTGCGATTCCGGTTAACGAAAATAATTATTGAGTCTTAATTTTACAGGTAACCATAAAATTTTTGTGACAAAACCAAACCTGTTGTTGGTAGACGATGATAAGAATACCCTTGATGGATTAGTGAAGATATTGATGCATGACGGATATACGGTTTCCGGCGCCGTATCCGGTTATGACGCCCTAAATCTTCTCTCCAGGAAGAATTTCGATATTATCGTAACCGATATGAAGTTGCCGGGAATGGGTGGGATATCGCTGATTCATGAGATACGGAAAAGGGAAGAATCGGCGGCGATTGTGGTTATTACCGCATATAGTTCGGTAAAAACGGCCGTGGAAGCTATAAAATGCGGGGCAGATGACTACCTGACAAAGCCAATAAATATAGAAGAGTTAAAGGTGGTATTGGAAAAGTTATGGGAAAAGCAGCAATTGATTGCCCAAAATCGTATATTGAAGGAGAAGTTGAAAGACAGGTATAAATTTTCTGAACTCGTTGGCAGCACCTCTCAGATGCAACAGATATTTCATATGATAGAAGATGTCGCCCCCAGTACAGCTTCAATCCTGATTTTAGGTGAAACAGGAACCGGAAAAGAGCTTGTAGCCAATGCCATCCATTATCAGAGCGACAGGTCTGCCAGGCCTTTTATCGCCTTGCATTGTGCTGCACTATCGGAAGGGGTACTGGAAAGCGAGCTGTTTGGACATGAAAAAGGGGCGTTTACCGGCGCTATTCAGACCAGAAAAGGCCGGTTTGAAATGGCGGATGGCGGCACACTCTTTCTTGATGAGGTGGGCGAGATGAGTTTGAAGGTACAGGTAAAACTGCTTCGGGTTCTGGAGAAAGGTGAGTTTGAGCGTGTTGGCGGTGAAAAAACCTTAAAGGTGGATGTTCGTTTTATTGCAGCAACCAATCGGCACCTGGAACGAGAAGTTTCTGAGGGAAGGTTTCGGGAAGACCTGTTTTATCGCTTGAATGTTATTACCATCAATTTACCGCCATTAAGAGAGAGAAGGGATGATATTCCTATTCTCTCTAATTTTTTCGTTATTAAATATACGAAAAAGTATAAAAAGGAGATTAAGGGTTTTACCCCCGAGGCGATGGATGCGTTATGCGCTTATCACTGGCCGGGGAATGTTAGAGAGTTGGAAAATGTCATTGAACGGGCCATTGTACTTTGTAAAAAAAATACGCTCTCTGTTGATCATTTACCAGGAAATGTTATTCCAAATAAGGACGATATATCAGTAATCAAGATTCCGCTGGGTATTTCATTAAAAGAGGCTGAAAAAGAGATTATCCAAAAGACACTCCTGATGGCACAGGGAAGCAAAAAAGAGGCTGCAAAAATACTCGGGATATCACATAGAAAAATTGAGTATAAAGTAAAAGAGTGGGGTTAATAACGAAATTTTTTCAAGCTTTTTTGTGTTTCACACCGTATTCCCGCAAATTTTTCGCTAAAAAGCATCTTTTTGCTCAGTAACTTCCTGACACACACCCCTGATAAAAAATATAACCATTCCTAACACACAACACACATAGCACTTATAACAAAGAATATAATTATCTGAGGTTTATTGGTATGCAAGTTGTTTATTACAATGAGCAACTTACATGAATTTATTTTGATGATTGTAATGCTCTTTCATCAAGTAGTTGTGTAGGTTGTAAATAATAAAAATTACGTGTAATGGATAAAATTTCTATACTTTTTAAGAGGAGGACCAACAGATGAGTTCAGTTATGGCAAATGCATACTTGAAGATGTTTCCTATGGAGGGAGAGAAGAAGATATCGGCGGGTAAGCGTAATCCGGTTTTGGACATTCCCGAATTTAACAGGGCATGGAACCTTCATAGAGAAACCAGTTTAGATATAATGAAACGTTACGAGTATATGTCTCAGTGTTTAAATTTTACCGATAAAGATACAGAGGCTATTAAGGAATCGAAAGAGATTTTAGCGCCGCATCTTGAGGCGATTCTGGATCACATCTATTGGGAAAAGCTTATAAATGATCCTTGGTTATCGAGGTGGTTCAGAGACGAGACGGGCAAGATTGCTAAGGAGTACGTTACTATCAGAAGGGCGAGGCAGAGAAGGTTCCTGCTTAAGATATTAGAGTGTAAATGGGATGAAGAATTTTGGAATTTCGTTCGTTGGGTTGGCGCTGTACATGTACCTGTCTTTGGTTTTGAAGACCTTTACATACCCATGAGGCTGAACCTTGCTCTGTGGGGTTATATACACCAGTACTTGTTTAATTTCCTTGCCGAGCAACTGAAGGATGATCCTGAAAAGTTGCGCAGGATTACTACCGCCTGGACGAAGCTCTTCTGGATGATTATCGATGTTTACCATATCGATTATTTTGCAGCATGGATGTAATTATCTATCATTCAGGTAGAGTTCTTTGAGAATGTATAATCACCCCTTTTCCTGTCAACAAAGGATAAAGGGGTGATCTTCAAAATAATCCTGGGTAATCATGGAGATATAGGTTTGAAAAGAAGGCGAATATGGAATTTCAAGGCAGAAGATTATCAGGAAGTGCGATTTTAAAAAGTAGATCTTAGCCATTCACTTTTGGTTTAAGTGGGTGTGAAGGTTGTGTTTTAAGAAGGAGGTAGTTGGAATGGGGACAAATATCATTCAGTTTGAGGGTAATTGTATTAAGTGTGTAATGTGTATTGAAGAGGCAAAGAAGGTTTTTGATTACTCAGAAGAGACAGGACCTTTGGTAAGGCATGGTGTAGATATTGCTTCTCATGGTGAAGATGTAAAGAGGGCTGTTCTTGTTTGCCCTACACAAAGAATAAAATACCATCCGTGATCCAAGTCGCACATGGTTTACGTATTCGTTGGAGATATTTTCTATGAAAGGATTATAAGAAAACAAATCCTGTGCGGCGATGGAGAGAAAAAGGAAATTCGAAAGGTAATGGATTTGTGTAATGAGACAGGGAATAAAGATAATGCTAAATTTTTCTAAACAATTTCTCTTATGACAAAGCCAAGATTATTGCTGGTAGATGATGACAAAACTACGCTTGATGGCTTGGTAAGGATTTTAACTCGTGATGAATATCCTGTTTCCGGCGTCCTTTCTGGCTCCGATGCATTAAGCCTTTTATCCAGGAAAAGTTTTGACATCATTATAACAGATCTGAATATGCCGGGGATGAATGGATTAGCCCTGATCAATGAAGTAAAAAAAAGGCATGCATCTATGATAATCGTGGTTATCACCGCATGCAGTTCTCTTAAAGCAGTTGAGGATATTCTAAAAACTGCATCCTGTGATTATTATTTGATAAAGCCTGTCGATATCAAGGAGTTAAAGGTGGTATTAAAGGATTTGTGGGAGGGGAGACAAGTGATTACCTGAAACCGGATATTAAAAAGAAATTAGGCGGTGATTTTGTATTTTGTTTAACTTGTTTAGAGAAAGGGGAAGGCGATGGGTATTGTAAAGCTAATAGGGTGGTGGACGGTTGGAGTATTCTTGAGTATTACAACCTGTGTAACAATATCGAACGTGCTTGGCGAAGAGGTAAAACAAACTGCGGCTTGGAGTCTTAGCCCGGAAGAACAGGAACTGATCAGTGTAACGAATGGGGATATTTTGGGTGAACGTGATAAGAATGGTGTTTGGGATTTTCACCTGTATACTACAGACGGTTATATAGAAATGGCTAATGGTGAACTAGTATGGGTCTTCGGATATACCCATGCTAAGGGTAGTTTTAAAGATGTAGGAGAAGTGACTACGAAAGAGCAAGTAGAACAGCTCTTAGAGCCTGTTAAAGTACCGAGTGACCCTATACACCTTTTTGTTGGTGAAAAGGCAAGGATTACCTTGCATAATACGGGTATGCATTGTGCGGATCCGAATTCAGGGATTAATCATGTAGCGCATACGATTCATTTTCATGGTTTGGATTTAACCCCTTCGGTTGACGGTGTACCCTCTTTACCAGTAGACCCAGTGCTGGAACATAAATCATTTACTTATGAATTAACGCCGCAGTATGAAGGCTCTTTTATGGGGCACTGCCATGTAGATAGTTTTAACCATATCCTTGCCGGGATGTATTTCCCTATTATTATTCATCAGGATAGGACGAAAACGGCTTACGGGTATAAGTATGACAGGGACTATACGTTGTTTTTCAGTGAGCTGTCTGCTACTGCAAATGAGCAATTACAGGAGGCAGGTGTTGTTCATGGTTTGCAGGACTGGAAGGCTGATTATTTCTTGATCAATGGGAGGACTTTTACCGATAATCTGTACCATCCTTGTTCCGTAATAAATGATCCGCGTTCAAGGATTGTAGCGTATGAGGATGAAACGGTTCTCTTACGTTTTATGGCTATCGGGGCTGATCATGTTTTTGCAATCCATCCGCATGGATACCATATGGAGGTAGTTGCGCTGGATGGAAGGAAATTAAAAAGTAGCTATGAGAAAGATACCCTTTGTATCACAAGTGGTGAGAGGATTGATGTGCTGGTAAAGATACCTCACTTCGCGAGTCAAAGGAAATGCTTGTCATGCAATTTAGGCGCAGGGGTAACAATTATGCATGATCATAACTTGCGTGGGATGGTATCGACCGGCAAGTATCCTTTAGGCGCACTGACTATCTTTGATGTGAGAAGCAAAGAGAAGGTCGCGAAGCCGGATGTTCCTTTAACAGAAGGAAAACCGTATAATCCTTTAGAACATTAAGGTAAATTTTATACTTCCATCTTCTGCAAATCTGATTTGGGATTCTCATATAATACAGTAAATTACGTCTGATAGTTTTCCTGATTTAAAATGAACTATTTTTTGGGGTAATTATGAAAGTATTCATAATTACCCCATATTTTTTTAGTTGATATAAAATTACCGCATGTTAAACTTATTTAGCTATACTACAGTATAAATTTTCAAATAGTGTGTGGAAGAAAAGTATCTTAACCCATAATAAATTCAGCTAAATGCGGGCGTTTAAATTTCATACTTTATTTAGGAATATTCGTTGATGAAAAAATGTAAGATTGTTGTTTTTCTTATCATGATGGGTTTTTATGCCACGGCGAATGGAGATACACTAACTTTAAAGAATATTAGTAAAGGTATTGATCTTAAAGTGATAGGTGTTGCGGATGAATGTATAAAAGCGATAATCTTGAAAAATGACGTAAAATCCTTAAGTATGCAATTTTCAGATACGAAAAATTATTCCGATGTGATCTTTTTGGATATTTCAAATGTGGCAATAGAATGTAAAGTTAAAGAGGTTACTAACGATTCTATACAAGTATTGATCCCTACCACATTAATTTCCGCACTCCAGATGTCTTTTCAATCCCAAGATAAACAGATCGATACGGCGCTTGCCGAAATTGAACATAAGCCAAAAATCGTAATGGACCAGATTGCCGAAGAAAAGAAATCAGAACAAATCACAGAAGGAAAGAAAGCAGAATTTCCTATAAGCGATAGTCTTGAAGAGAAGGCAATCGCTGATGAGATAAGGATGGATCAAGATAAAGTGGGTGCAGAAAAGCATTACAGGCTAAAAACAAAAAAGACAAAAAAAGAAAATCCGGCAGAAGAAGATAACTTATCAGAAATTGAGACCAAAAGTGTATTACTAGATAGCGAAATATCAGACTCGAATAGAGATGAAAAGCTGTCACAAGAAGGTGGTAAGACTTCTGGGTTGGAAGAAGAATTAAGCGAGGGTTTGACAGATAATGAAATGGATAAAGGATTGGAGAAACCAGAGGAAGAACATCTGTTAAAGGGAGATTCCATTCCGTCAACAGTACGTTTCGGCAGTGTTGAAGGGAAGATATTGCATGGCGCAAAGCCGCTTCCGGATTGTCAGGTAAAATTACAAATATTAGAAAAGATTGGTTTGTTAACAAAGGGGTACCGTCCGGTAGAAGGATCTGTGGAGTTTGAGACTGTTACGGATAAAGATGGAGTATATCATTTTATGAATATACCTCCCGGGTTGTATAAGGTGTATTGGAAACCTCTTTCTGATACTGATTGGGTAAGGCGATTTAAGATGGAGCCGGATGTAATTGTGGAGCCAGGCAAGTTAACGAACCCTAAAACCATTGAAACATTGAGAAGAACATTAAACTAAAAAAAATTTTTACTTAGTATTTAGTGTATCTGAATAATTCTGTAATCTTAAATTTGAAACTATTATTTCAACCATGAAATCTCGTATTAATGAATTAAAGTTTGATAAATATTTTTAATATCAGGGTGTATTTAAAATAAGAACTTAATAGTTAATAACTTACGTAGATTTTTTTAATTTTTTTACTTTTTAAATAAAAAGGTATGGATATTGTTAATTCTAGAAACCGTTAAAAGACTGTAAAATAAATTTTACTTGAAAGATTATAGTGGATTTCTTTAGGGGCTGAGATTCTGATTGACAAATTTACTATACAATTATAGGATAAATGTTTTATTTTACACACATAAACGCTTATTATTTTTAGATTAATTTAGGATTTTAAAATCCATAGTAACTTTTGAAAGGTTGATGGAGGTTATAATGGTAAAAAGTTTGCGACTGATGATTATCGGTGGTCTGATGTTTAGTACAATGGGTGGTATGTTAGGGATAAACCATGCTACTATGGCGGCAGAGAAAGCGCCGGCTTACCAGGAGGTTGAGGTAACTGATGGTGGAGTAATTGTTGGCACTGTTAAGTTTGATGGTGATATTCCAGCAGCAAAAGCGTTAAAAGTAGACAAGGATGAGCAGACGTGTGGTCATGATAATAAGCAATCGGAGGAGTTGGTTATTAATGGAGAATCAAAAGGCATTAAAAATGTTGTTGTTTCCTTAGTTGATATTGCTGCTGGAAAAAAGGCAGAGGTAACGACAGCCGTGTTGGATCAGAAGGAGTGTTTATTTATTCCTCATGTACTTGCGGTATCTGTCGGAAGTAGTGTCGATTTGCTCAACAGCGATAATGTAATGCATAATCTTCATTCCTGGTCTATTAAGAATCCTGGTTTCAACGAGGGTGTATCGGGCGGCGGGAAAATGACGAAAAAATTCGATATTCCGGAAATGGTAAAGATAACGTGTGATGTGCACAAATGGATGAGTGCTTTTATTGTAGTAAAGGCTAATCCATATTTTGCCGTTACTGATGAAAATGGAAGTTTTAAAATCGAGAATATCCCCGCTGGATCTTACAAAATTGAGGCGTGGCAGGAGAAACTTGGAAAAAAGACCAGTGATGTTGCTGTAAAATCGAAAGAAGAAGCTGTGGTAGATTTTGCTTTTACAAAGAAATAACAGTGATCAATAGGTTATGGTTTGTGTAAATTACTTGTTTAAAAAGGCGCACTGATAATGAATAAATTTAAGATATTACTGCAGTTTACAAGAAGAAGTTTTTTTGCTGTTGTTTTGTTGTTTCTTACATTGTTTTTTTCATCCATCTCATCTCTTGATGCATTTACACCAGATGTTTTTGCGCAAACGGTGAAAGAGGGTGAGAGTGCTGCGTCAGGTGTCGAATTACCGCAATTTGAAGCGGGAAGTCAGCCGTCAGCTCCTCTCCAAGTACCTGAAGGGGAAGCTGCGGCGGGAGCTGGAACAACAACTGCTGCGGAGGAAGAAGAAGTAGGTCCTGTTCAATACCGTCCATTTTTTGGAATAGATTCCCGCGTGGTGGTCTGGGTTGTATCGGAATTGCATCTTATGTTCGCGGCATTTGTGCTTGGCGTCCCTATTTTTGCGGTTATTGTTGAAATTGTCGGTTTTAAAGGTGGCGATGTTAAGTATGATAAGATGGCAAAAGAGTTTACCAAGCTATTGTCTGCGGCATTTGCTACAACTGCATCATTGGGTGGTTTGCTTGGATTCTGCTTGTTTGGTTTATATCCGGAATTCATGGGTCATATGACAAATGTCTTTGCACCGACTATGTATGTCTATGCATTGATGTTTTTTGGTGAGGCGTTTACGCTCTATGGCTACTATTACTCATGGGAGATCCTTAAAGGCACTGCTGCAAAGAAATGGTTCCATATAACATTAGGTGTTTTGTTGAATCTTTTTGGCACAGGACTGATGTTTTTAACAAACTCATGGGCAACCTACATGATGAGCCCTGCTGGTATTGTCCCGTCTACGGGCAAACTAGTGAGTTTATATCATGCTATATATAATCCGCTCTGGATGCCGGTAAACATTCATCGGTTAATTGCTAATGTCTGTTTTGGCGGCTTTGTGGTTGGGGCATATGCGGCAGTAAAATTCCTTGGTGCAAAGACGGAAGAAGAAAGAGCCCACTATGATTGGATGGGTTATGTGGGAAACTTTATAGGGGTTGGGGCGCTTATTCCTCTTCCGTTTGCTGGTTATTGGTTAGGAAGGGAAGTCTATAGTTCTAGTCCGGTAATGGGTAATATTATGATGGGTGGTGCTTTCTCATGGACATTTATTATCCAGGCCATCTTGATTGGTATGCTCTTTATTGGTGCAAATTATTATTTATGGCTTGGAATGGGAAGAATTAAAGGCTCGGAGCGATATACCAAGTTTATTAAATATCTCATATTTGTTATCTTTATGTGTTTTGCTGTGTGGTTAACCCCTCACAATCTTCCTTTGAGTGGTGAAGAAAGGGCTATGATCGGTGAACAGTATCATCCATTCTCTAAATACTTTGGGGTCATGGCAGCAAAAAATGCTGTTGTTAACCTGATCATTCTCGCGACTTTTTTTTCATTCCTGATCTATCGTCGAAGCAACAAGGGAGAGATTATCCCGTTTTCCGAACAGGGAAAGGCTGGTAAGATTGGGATATTCTCGGCATTGATTTTCTGTTTATTGATGTTGGTCTCCTATGCGATTTCACTCAATTTTGTTGAGCTGGAGGCTAATATAAAAGTCTTTGTGAAGCCGTTGATAGGTGCGCTTTATATCCAGTCTTTCTTTGTGTGTCTGGCTGCTTTCCTGACTTTTAAGAACAAAGGAAAGTTAGGGCAGGCTATATTATTTGCCGTGACAGCATGTATTGCAGTGCTCTACTTCTGGTATTATGGTTTCCAGGTTATGCAGAAAGCAAACCTGGTATTGCGATACTTATCGGTAACGCAGGTTGCCATTGTGATGAGTTGCTTGATCATGAATGCTATTACAGACGTCTTTATTTTCCGCAAAGCGAAACTTGTGGGAGGTATTGTATGGGGAAAAATGCCGGTCAGATCTCAATATGCCCTGATACTTTTGTGTGTGGTTATTGTTATTCTGATGGGTTTAATGGGTTTCATACGTTCAGGTTTGCGGATGGATTGGCATATTTACGGTGTTTTACAAGATACATCGCAATGGGCGTACACTCCGACTCTGGCATATATGGGAAGAATTGTCGGTTTGATCGTAGCTCTATTCCTGGGTTTGGTTGCTTTCGTGTTCTGGTTGGCTAATTTGGGAGATAAAAAAGAGAAGGAAAAAGTGAAGGATTATGAGTATGAGAGTAAGCCAGAAGGAATAGCGGCTGGATATACCGATACTCATTAAACTGTATGGTGGATTATGGCTGCAATCGAGTGCAATGTAAACGTTGTGAATTAAGAACGTAGAAGATTTATCTGGTAAAATCTTAAGATGTTAAAATGAAGGCATAGAGAACTTATGAATAAAAGCATGTTAAAAATTACGGCTTTTGGAGTAGCGGTTATAGGGTTTTATATTTATATCACGATATATGTGGCCGGACTTTCTGGTACAGGGGGAGGGGAGTCCGCAGGCGGTGTCAGCCCTGAGGCAGGAGAAAAGATATTTTGGGGGGATGGACAATGTAGTACGTGTCATAAGATAGGAACAAGCGGAAGCGCTACGAGAGGGCCTGATCAGGATGGCCTGGCATCGAGGGCAGAAGAACGCGCAAAGGAATTGGGAATGGCTTCTGGATTGGATTATCTTATAGAATCCATTGTTGACCCGGAAAAGTATATTGTAAAGGGTTATGATAAAATTATGCCCAAGGTATTCGATCCGCCTATTATGCTCTCACGCGAGAAAATACTTGCGGTAATTGCATATCTTCAAACTTTAGGCGGGGAGGCAGACATCGGTGCTCTTATGAAGTATAAGGATAAAATACCTGAAGCATCAAAAAAGAAGGTAAAGCCATGGGTGCCTCCGATGGTTGTCGATGCGAAAGAAGGGGAAAAGGTATTTTTCGATGAAACACGTCCTGTTACCTGCGGAAAGTGCCACGTTGTGAATGGAAAAGGGAAGAAGGTCGGACCTGAGCTTACCGGTATAGGTGCAATTCAAACACCGGAGTATTTTTTAGAGTCCATTTTAACGCCTAGCGCGAAGATTGTAAAGGGGTACGAGACTATGTACGTGATAACAACCGATGGAATTCCCTATAATGGATTAATAAAAAGTGAGACGGATACGGAGCTTGTATTATTGAAGGAAGAAAGTGGCGAGATCGAAGAAGTAGTAATCCCGAAGGGTGATATTGAGGAAATGAAAAAACAGGAGGTTTCGATCATGCCAGGAAACATCAGTGAATTGTTGAGCGTTAAGGATTTTTACGGGGTTGTATCCTATTTACAGAGTCTAAAATAGATCAAAGACGTTGTCGTATATGCGAAGGAATAATAGTTAGGAGTATTATGAATGGCTAAAAAACGTAGTGCATTTTTGATGATATGGGTAATCCTGGCTGTCATCTGTTTGTTCATGTTTCTCAAATATGCTTCACCAAAAGTCTTTCAGATTTTGATGGCAAAAAGTCATCCAATGCCCACGCCAAGTACCTTGATGATGTGGTATATGATAATGGGTGTTTTGGCCGGACTGGTGTACGCAACTACCAGTAATCAGAAGTTTGCTGATTTTTTAAGTTTTCTCCTGCCAAGTCGTGGGCCGATAATAAAATCGTTGCTGCAGAAATTATTGTTTGTTTCATTTCCGGTTCTTGTAGGTTGGTTTGTGTATTCCTGGTCAATTCCCGGCGCTGCCTCTCCTGTAGAATTAAGGATCCAGCATCCGACATTGCCTCAGGAATTTGAAAAACTTGAAAATCCATTTCGGCAAAAGGATGCTGATACTCAGAGGAAAAGTATCGAAGAAGGAAAAATACTTTTTCAGACATATTGCCGTCCCTGTCATGGTTCAAAAGCTGACGGTAACGGTCCGTTTGCTAATTCGTTTCGGCTGAGGCCTATTAATTTCCAGGATCCGGGAACCATTGCAACCGTAGTAGATAATTATCTTTTCTGGCGTATTAAAGAAGGCGCTCCTGGTCTTCCTTCGGAATCTACACCGTGGGACTCTGCGATGCCTTCGTGGAAAGATGATTTAAAGGATGATGAAATTTGGATGATTATTATGGGTGAATACGATACCGCAGGCGTTATGCCTCGGCAAAGAGAAAAGCTTGAGTAAAGCGAGTTTGGTTAAATTAATTTAATCTAAACAGTAATGAGAGCATTATTTAAAAACAGTAAGGGAAGAAGAGCAAATAAATACTATGATAAAAGCATGTAAAAAAGTATTAGTTGGTTTTGGGTTAATTGGAATATGCACAATTGTCTTTGGGACTGCTTCAGATGTATTTGCTCAGGCATCGCATTTGTTTAGAACGTATAAACACGAAGTACCTCCCAAATTACCTGAGACGCCAGATGCTACCGCTGAAGGAAAAAAGATTTATGAAAAAAGATGCTGGTATTGCCATGGGATTGAGGGTAAAGGCGATGGGCCTGCCGCTAAAACAATGTTTCCAAAACCAAGGAATTTTACCAGGAATGAGTACAAGGTTCGCTCCACCGCTTTTGGTTCGGTTCCAACTGATGAAGATTTATTTCGAATTATTACAAGCGGTATAGAAGGAACTGCTATGCCCTTTTGGTATACTATTAGTGAGACAGAGCGCTGGCAAGTTCTTTATTACATTAAGACATTTAATGATCAGTTTAGAAAAAGTGATGCAATCAAAACGGTATCTGTTGGAAGTGTTGCATCAACGCCTGAAAGTGTAGCGAGAGGGCAAGAGTTGTTTAAAGAGATGAGGTGTTTTGAATGCCATGGAGAAGATGGGAGAGGGAACGGACCATTAACTGTTGCTTTGCAATCGGAATGGAATTTACCCTATCGGGCCAGGGATTTAACCAAGGGGTGGCTCTTCAAAGGTGGTAATACAATAGAAGATATTTATCGTACGGTCTCAACCGGCTTCAATGAAACTCCCATGGGCTCTTATTTAGAAAAACTTGCTGATGAAGATCGTTGGCATGTTGCCCATTATGTGAAAAGTATAGCAAAAGACATGGTTTCGGACGTAGTAATTAAAGCAAAATTAGTAGAAGATGATCAGTTACCAGTTGATGCTTCAGACAATTATTGGGACAAGGCAACCCCAGTTGAGATTCCATTAGCTGGACAAATTATTGCAACTCCCCGGTTATGGACACCCTCAATCGATGCAATTAACGTTAGGGCGATGTATAACAAGGATGAAATCATGTTTTTGCTTGAATGGGATGATGCTACGAATAAGCAGGAGGATGTTTTTCGTGATGGGGTTTCTGTGCAATTTCCAACGAAAATCCCTGAATCATTAAAGAAACCCTATTTTGCAATGGGGGATTCCAGTGGGGCAGTGAATTTGTGGTCATGGAAGGCGTACTGGCATGAGGGTTTTGGCGCTATTATTGAGGCCCCGGAAACAGAATCTGGAGAAGTAAGCGAGTTAAATGCCAAGAGTTTTAAAAATGTAACAACTCAGCCACCTGAGAGTCAAAATGTAAGTGGAAAAGGTGTTTATCAGAATGGAAGATGGAAGGTTGTCTTGAAAAGGTCTCTTAAAACAGATGATGTAAAGGGGGATATTCAATTTGAGACTGGCAAATTGATTCCTGTGGCATTAGCGGCGTGGGATGGTTCTAATAGTGATACCGGTGCTCAAAAATCCGTCTCAGCATGGTATTATGTTTTGCTGGAAAAACCTGTACCGAGGACCATTTTTGTTTATGTATTAGTTGCTATCATCATGGGAGCAAGTGTTGAACTCTGGTTTATTGCTAGGTTACGTAGGTTTCCACCAAAACTAGAAGAAAATGAATAAATTGAAATGAAGATGAATTCTAAAGTTAAGAATCACTCAGAGATAATATTTCTTGTTAAGGAGTTTGTATGAGAATAAGATCAATGGTCTGCTTACCCCGGAGAACAATGCTGGCTTCCCTTGCTATGGTTGGCCTGTCATTGATGGCATTTCTAAGTAATTCTTTTGGACAAGAGCGAAAAATAGATCAGATCTATTTAGATTTAGACAAAAAATACCGGATTCCAGAGCAATGGACGGTTCTTCCCTTTGAGCTTGAAGACCCTTATAAGAGGATTAAAAATGGGCCGCCACTGGTAAATGTTGTGAATAAGGCTAAGGTGGAATGGATATCCCGGTGGATTGCTAATCCAAAAAAAGTAGTACCAAATGCAAAAATGCCGGATCTTGGTTTAAACTTTGAGGAAATTAAGGCTGTTATTGTTTATTTGAGTAGTATTGCAGATAAAGAGGTTCCACAGGTGGCCTGGGATGCATTTTTGCTGAAAAAGGATGACGAACTTTCAGATGACGAATATGATAAGATGGACAAGATTTATAATAGTGGAAAAGGTGTGTGGGGCCGTGCTCGGTGTACGATTTGTCATCCTATTAAAAGTGTTGGCGGCAATGTGGGTGTAGGACCAGATTTAGGTGAGATTACAACAAAGATAAACAGAAATTGGTTGTATGACTGGCTGAAAAACACGAAGAGTCATTTCCCGGATACTATGATGGCGCAATTCCGATTTTCTGATAGCGAGATAAGAGATATTGTTGAATTTATTATGCGTGATACCCAGTTTATGCCTGAAGAAGCAGATGAAGAAGAGACTACAGAGGCGAAACCAGAACAGCAGGAGATTCAGGTGTTAACGGAAAAGGAGTTTAGTAGCATAAGAAAAGATAATGCGCTGGCTGAAAAAGGAAGGGATATAGTTGAAAAAGCCAGATGTTTTGTTTGTCATGATGTAAAAGGTATCCCGGAATTGATGCCGGTTGTGGAAAAGAAACGGGATAATTTGGCAGGCTTTGAAAAACTTCTCTATGAAATACGTTGTTTGGCTTGCCACAGGATACAGGAAAAGGGCGGAACGTATGCCCCTAATTTAACGTTCGTTGGTAATAAGATTAAAATGGGGTGGGAACAAGAATTTTTACAAGCGCCGGATATTATACGCCCTTTAAGTCAGCAAATGCCAAAGTTTAACTTAATCGAAGAAGATGCGAAAGTTGCTACTGAATTTATGGATAAGTATTTACTTAATAAAGAGCTTCCACAGGATGTTTTTAAGGGTGAGGCGCCTTCTCCGGAAATAGTTTCCATGGGTGAAAAATTATTTTATGATAAGGGTTGTAATACCTGTCATGCTGAAGGAACTAAAGGAGGTGGGGTGGTTGGTCCAAACCTTGCTACTGTTGGAGATCGATTACAACCAGCGTATATATTAAGTCACATAAAAAATCCGCAGCAAGCAAATCCACAAGCTTTAGAACCGAACTTTAATTTATCTGAAGATGAATTAAAGGCTATGGTAGGTTTTTTAGTGGACCACGTGAAGAAGAAAGAGGAAGGTAAATAATGGGATATTTTTCATTTGGTAAAAAGATTATGATTTTACCGGTATTTGTTGTAAGTGTGGTGATTAGTGCATATAACATTGCAAATGGTTTGGATGTTTCACCGCGAGACCAGGTGTTTTTGCTTTCACCAAAAAAAACCTTTGAATATTATTGTTCGCCCTGTCATGGAACGAAAGGGAAAGGTGATGGGACATTTTTTACCATAGATTTAAAACCTAAACCGAGAAATTTAACAGATCTCGATTATATGAGCAAAAGGACAGATGACCAACTTATAAAGTCTATTACGGATGGATCTAAATCTGTCGATAAATCAAATCTTTGTCCTCCCTGGGGCCATACTTTAACTGAAAAAAGGATTAAGGAATTGGTGGCTTATATACGAAGTCTCTCTACGCAAACAACGGAGAAACCCGTTGTTGCTGCAAAGGAACAGATTGTTGAAGAAGCAAAAGATACTATTTTTAAGACATCGGTTCGATGGGCATTTGTGGGCGTGGTCACTATTGCATTAGCTATAGGGGCTATTAGTGAGTTGAAAAAACTCAAGAGTGAAACAGTATAATTTTTAAAACTCAAAGAAACATTTTTATGTATAAGAAAATATTTATTGCAATTGATAATTCATGTCATTCAAATTTTTGTATCGATTTGGGAATTGACCTTTCGAGAAAACTTCATTCTCATTTAATCGGATGTCATGTCTATGATGCTTCTCTGCATCAAAAGCGATTCCGCGATATGGAGAAGGGTTTACCACAGCAATATCAAGACGAAAAAGTTCTTCACCGGCAAAGAGAGCTTCATACTTCGTTGATTAATATGGGGCTGAAGTTGATTTCTGAATCGTATCTTGATGTATTTAAAAATAAGTGCCTCAAAGCTTCGGTGACTCATGAAGAACTCTTGCTGGAAGGCAAAAATTACTATGAGATTAGTAAAGAGGTACAGAAAGGTTGTTATGATTTACTTATTCTGGGGGCTCTGGGTTTAGCAGCAGTAGATACTAGCGTAGTTGGTAGTGTTTGTGAACGTGTTATCAGGCGTGCCAAAACAGATATTCTTGTGGTGAAAAATAAACGTTTGGAAGGAAAGGTTGTAGTTGCGGTTGATGGTAGCCCCGCATCTTTTTCTGGTGTTAAAGCCGCACTCACGTTTGCTCAAATGTTCGATCTCACTATTGATGCCGTATCTGTTTTTGATCCGCATTATCATCGTGTTGCTTTTGAGAGTATTGCAAAGGTGCTTTCAAAAGAGGCAGGCCAAATTTTCAGATTTAAGGAACAGGAAACGCTCCATGAAGAGATTATCGACAAGGGATTAGCAAAAATATATCAGAATCATCTGGATCAGGCAAAATGTATAGCAGAAGGTCGTGGCGTGAAGATCAATACAATACTTATGGATGGTAAGCCGTATGATCAGATAATAAAGTATATCCATAATGAAAAGCCCTCACTGTTAATTTTAGGACGTACTGGTATCCACAATACGAATGGCTTGGATATTGGTGGTACTACTGAAAATCTGTTAAGGTTGGCGCCATGTAATATATTACTTATAGGTGAGAATGCAGGGGTAAAATCAGAAAACGCAATGAATTTTTCAGATAGTAGGATTGTGCCTGAGAAAGAGAATGTTTTTGCTATGAGTTCCTATAATCTACCAATGGAAGAAAATGGTGAGTTAAAATCGATTGACAGAGATCAGGAGCTTTGTACAGAATCTGTTGGAAAGGGGCATAAATTAGTAATTTGGACAGATGAGGCTCAAGAGCAAACAGAACGTATCCCTCCCTTTATCAGAGGAGTTGTCAGAAAGAAAATTGAGGAATTTGCGCAGGAGAAGGGATATTGTGAAATAACTGTGGAGGTTGTCAATAAGGCGAAAGCCGGGCTTATGGGCGACAGTATGTTACATAAGACTTAGTAAGATACTACCTGGTGTAAAATGAACCAGTTTTAATTCAGGAAGTGTTGATTTTTTTGGATATAAATATAGCTATCAGCTAACCATCGTTTATATCTACCTCGAGATGTGTGCGTTATTATGTCCTCATTGGTTTCCAATCCACTAGTTGATATGGAAGTTAATACTAAACATCAAGATGAACTATCACCAAATAGATATAGCAAAATTAGAAAAGATTGTGAATCTCTTGTTCGTTTCAATTTCTTAATCTATATTTCAGTTATGCATTATTTATTTCAGTAAGAGGTGGTTTTATTATGGAATTTTTTAAATAGCAAGAATAGTTAATATGTTTATACTGAAATAACATAGTAAAGGTGCTTTACTTAAGGATGTGTTGGTTTTAGGAAATGGAACATATTTTGCTGCATTAATGAATTTTGTCTAAACCTGTAAAAATTTTTGATTTATCAAAATTTAATTACAGTAGTGGGAAGGAGGAAAGTGGAATTAATGTGATTTCTTTTCGTAACGTACTCAATAAGAGAAATGAAGATATAAATCTATTTAAAAATAGTTGAAAATGAAGTTTTTAGAGGAGGAGAGGGAAATGATGAAAGGTTATAGGATGTTAAAGAGATATGGTTTAACCCTCCTAAGCTGTGCTTTGCTTAGCGCTACGGTATACGCAGCTGAGGAAACAGCGCCAGGGGTTAAAGGGATGAGCGAAGAAGAATTTACTCCTGCAAAGGATGTTTTGACCGTAAAGTATGTGCCGGTGGAAAAACCGTATCATATGGATGTTGAATCGCTAAGAGGTTCGTTCAAAGAAGCTTCGGGAGTTAATATTGGGTTGCAAATACAAGATAAGGCATTTCCAAATGGTGGAGGTTCTATAAATAGCGCAGAGGTAAAGGCAATTCATGATGGGATGATGATTTACTTTCAAATTACGTGGAGCGATCCAACAAAGAATGCAAGGGCGATTGCTGCTCAGGAATTCAGAGACGCCGTTGCTTTGATGTTTCCTTTGGGCGCTGTAGAAATAACACCGGCAGAACATTTTAGTCCGAGGATGGGAGATAGAGAGAAACCGACAAATCTTTGGCACTGGAAATCGGACTGGGATGCTGATTTACTTGTGAAGGGTGAATTAGAGGATGTTGAGGCGCAATATCCGAATATGCATGATGATTTTAATACTAATCCATACAGTGTATATTACCACAGGGACTTAATAACCAGTGTTGCAGTTTTGTCCGGTGGTAGGGCAGCACACAATTTGCTCTCTCAGCCTGGAAGGGGAAGATCCGTAGAGGATTTGAATGCAGAAGGCTTTGGTACCCTTACCACTCAGGACCATCAGGATGTAAATGGATGTAGTAAATACGAAGATGGTGTATGGACTGTAATTATGTATCGTCCGTTGATAACAGAAGATCCTCATGATGTGCAATTTGTTCCTGGTGGAAAAACCTTTTTTAACATGGCTGTATGGAATGGTGCGGAAAAGGATAGGAACGGACAAAAAAACATATCTACTCAATGGCATCCTGCAACGCTGGAAAAGGTTGCTTGGCAATAGTTTACTCTGTGGAAAATAAAGTTAAGGAGGATTAAAAAAATGACACTAGTACATAACTGGCATCTAGGGAGACGTATGGAGTATCCCTATTTTGAATCCAGACCAAAAAAGCAGTTTGCAGCAATATTTAACATCAATAGGTGTATTGCCTGTCAGACTTGTACCATGGCTTGTAAGAGCGCATGGACGTATAATAAGGGACAGGAATACATGTGGTGGAACAATGTGGAAACGAAGCCATACGGTGGATACCCCCAATCATGGGATGTTAAGACGTTAAAGCTCATCGATAACGGTGAAAATACCTGGTATACCGATGAGAAAGATGAGAAATTATCCCCGTACGGTGTGTATGAAGGTGATACTATTTTTGAGGCATCTGCAAAGAAGAACCTGAATCAATGGGCGGTAGGGTATATTCCTGAGGATAAAGAATGGAGAGCGCCCAATTTTGGTGAAGATGTAGCAAAGAGTAATAATAAGCCAGATGAATACTCTTCATTGCCGGAGCATAGCCGATGGTTTTTCTATATTCAGAGGCTTTGTAATCATTGTACGTATCCTGGCTGCTTAGCTGCCTGTCCGAGAAAGGCAATTTATAAAAGAAAAGAGGACGGAATCGTTCTCATTGACCAAAAAAGGTGCAGGGGATACCGAAAGTGTGTTGAGCAGTGTCCCTATAAGAAACCGATGTATAGAGGTTTGACCAGGGTAAGCGAAAAATGTATTGCCTGTTATCCTAGGATTGAGGGGAAAGACCCCTTAACGAAGGGACGTCCTATGGAAACCCGGTGTATGTCTGCCTGTGTAGGGCAAATTCGGTTACAGGGATTTTTAGATGATAATCCGAAAAACCCAGTAACTTGGCTAATCAGACATCATAAGGTAGCACTACCGTTGTATCCGCAGTTTGGAACGGAACCGAATATCTATTACATACCACCGAGATGGGCGCCAAGATCATATTTAAGGCAGATGTTTGGTCCTGGTGTAGACGAAGCAGTTGAGAAATTTATGGTACCCTCAAGAGAGTTATTGGCAGTTATGTCTTTATTCAGGATGACACAAACAATTGTATTTGAATACAAGATTGAGGAAGGCCCTAAGGTATTTGAGACGGTAATTCATGGGAAGAAATTTGAGATGTTCAACGATACTGTTATTGGCTTTGGTGAGGATGGTCAGGAGATTGTGAGAACAACGGTAGAAGAACCTCTGTATATTAGAGACCCAAAGCATTACAATTCAATTTAGGATTGAGGTTTATTATGGAAGTAAAAAGTAGTAATCTTTTGGATCAACATGTTCCACCTGGTGTAGAGAATATGCTGACGCGTAGTATTATGTATCATATTCTTTCTGCGTGTTATCTCTATCCAATAGAAAAGAATCTTTCGATTTTTAAGAGTTCTGATTTTGAAGAATACAAAAAAAACCTGGAGCTCTGTTATAAGGAAATTGACGATGTGAGTGAGTTGCGCAGATGTTTGGATGCAGTACATCAGTTGCATGATAATACCCCTATTGCAACCTTGCAGAAGGTATATCAGCGCATTGTTGGTCATACGATATCGAAAGAGTGTCCATTGTATGAAACCCAATATGGTTCTGCGCACATATATCAACAAACGCATGAACTAGCAGATATTCAGGGTTTTTATACTGCCTTTGGATTGGAAATATCTGATGTAGAGAAAGAACGAGGCGATCATGTTAGTGTAGAACTGGAATTCATGCATTTTTTGTTGTATAAGCAAGCTTATGCGCAAGAAAATGATGGAGAAGAAAAGGCGCAAATATGCGTAGATGCACAAAAGAAGTTTCTCAAGGAACATATTGGGAAATGGGTGCCGCTTTTTGCGATTTTGTTTGGCAGAAGGGCAGAAGAAGGTTTTTATCATGCATTAGCTGTATTAACAAAAGAGTTTATGAGATTAGAGATGAAGTTGATGAATGTGAAAACTGAGATGTTTAAAGAATCTGATCTAAATCAAGACATGGTAGCTGGCGCTCCGGATGAGTGTTTATCCTGTGCTTCTTCAGAAGATAGTAATTTAGATTAAATGGAGTTTGTATTGTATGAAAATTGAATTTGATCCAAATTTAATCGAAGAAGCGATTTTCCGGGAATTAAAGGTAAAAGAGGAAAAAGGTGATTATACTCTTACGAATGAATATCACGCTCTTACTGACCCTGTCTACGAGAATTTTCCTTTGGATGAAAGGCCGGCGCAATTTAAAAAGATTGAGTGGGATTTTTTTAAGAAACTTGGCTTTTTTAACTTGATTAAAGAATCTTTCGATGAGTTTCCCGATCTTGAAGGAAAAGTTATCGGTGGGGTGATAACAAAGGCAAAAAATCCTTTTGATGAAGGCTCTAGTCTTATGAAAGGGCCAGGTGAAGGAACTGAGCAAAAACGGATTATTATAAAATTGTTAATTGACCGCTTTCAGGAAATTGCATATCTAAAAAAATTGATTCGTCATGAATTAATGCATGTTTCCGATATGCTCAGCGAATCTTTTGATTATAAGGATGAACGTCTCGGTTGTAATCCTATGGAAGAGAGTATTATTACGGAAAGATATAGTATCTTTTGGGATATCTTTGTAGATAGCAGGTTGATAAGAAAAGAGAAGGAAACCATTTCAGATAAAGAAGGACGATATGCAGAGTTTGAATCACTGTATAAAAAGATTCCAACAGAAATAAAAGCTGCAATTTTTAATGTTCTCTGGCAAGACGAATGCTTAACACATAATAAGATATTAGAGTTGGCGAAAGATGTAAATAAGGTGATCAAGATTTCAGAAGGATTGCCAATAAAGCACGTTCAAAAAATGAAAAAAACACTCTTGCCTGGAGCACAATGTCCTTTGTGTCAATTTCGTACCTATAATTGGGTTGAAAATCTCAATCATGATTCTTATATCATAGATAATATTAAGAGAGATTTCCCTGATTGGGAGCCTGACGATGGTGTTTGCGAGAGATGTATAGAGGTGTATAAGGTACGGAGTTCCGTTTGTTAATTATAGGGCTTTAATAGTTAAAATTTTTATATAAATGTTTTTATTTGAGAAAGGAGTAGGAAGTATGAAACTTACGAGGAGGACTTTCCTACAGGTGACAGGCGCAACGGGTGCGACCTTTACCCTTGCCAATAAGGCAATGGCGT
>NZ_SZPP01000052.1:0-23346 GCF_030263775.1 Candidatus Jettenia sp. AMX1 | reverse complement strand
AAGATTTTTCAGGCTCTCTCAGCCATGACTGCCATCTTTCCCTTATCTATGGCTGGTTAGCACGATTTTTGTCTGGTTTATGCGCAACTTATGTGTAGTAATACAAGCTCCGTAGGAGCGGCCTGTTCATTCTATCCACTCAAACAAATATTTTTTATCATATTTGATTTCGTATTTCTTCAAAAAATCAAGATATTCTTCCTTGAAGGTTTTCTTTTTGTGATGTTCCTCCTGATGGAGGATGTATTTGATAACGGCGTCTATATGGCTTCTGGAATAAGAGAACGCCCCAAACCCCTCCTGCCAATTGAATTTTCCCGGCACCCATCTGTTATCATTGATGAAATTTGAAGAGCCGGCTTTTATGTCTCTTACCAAATCAGAAATTGCAATGGATGGTTTTAACCCAACCAGCAAATGGGTATGATCGGGCATGCAAAAAATGGATAACATTTTGTGTTCGCGGTTTTGCACAATGCCCGTGATGTATTTATGCAACTCCTCCCGATGCCGGCTTTGAATTAAATTCAGTCTGTCTTTTACGGCAAAGACAATTTGAATGTAAATTTGTGAATAGGTATTAGGCATGACACAGGCCGCTCCTACGGAGCTTTCCTTTTCTTTTTGTATTGATTTCTACAAACAGGTCGCCCCTGCCGGGCTGTAAAGAGATTCATCGATATTCTTACATAAATATAGTAATGTTAAAAAAAATGTCGCTTTTATCGTCTTCAAAAGCCCTTTATTTCCCAGCAAAATTTGCTATGCTATGTGACATTTTGTTTTGAGATCACTATAATAGCGATATTGTATCTCATGTGCTTTGAATTAATTGGGCAAACAGCTTGTTGCCTAATATTTGTTTCCAATTGCGAAACAGGTTGTTTCGCAATCGTGCTTTTCTGATTGAAACATAAATTCTACCGGAAATCTTTCGATGTTGCGTCTTACCGCCTGATTCAACGCTTTTACCTCTATCCGTTACAGTTCCGCCAGATTGCTATCAATCATCACCTGAAGGCCTCTGATTGTATAGATGCATGATTGAATTCTGTCGGATTTATGGCATCGTATTTTGCGATACCTTTTTCATTAGATCCTATATTACTCATACCATCTTCACCTTCTTCACTTATCAACGCCACCCAATTCCGCTTCAATCTCTTCAATACTAGGCAGAGAGGATTTAAACTCATCGGGCAGGCTTCTGGTGATGCTATATTCGCTTACGCCAATAGGCTTGTGAACATCCTTCAGCGCATATTCCACAACGGTATTGTTTTTTGATTTGCAGATCAAAATGCCGATAGTGGGATTATCCTGTTCTGTTTTCAAAATACCATCAACTGCAGAAATATAGAAATTGAGTTTTCCTGCAAACTCAGGTTTGAACTTCGATGCCTTGAGTTCAATTACCACATAACAATGTAATCGGACATGGTAGAATAGCAGATCAACAAAGAACTCATCACCGTCAACTTCCAGTCTGAACTGTCTGCCGATGTAAGAAAAACCTGCTCCTAATTCCAACAAAAATCTGGTGACATGATTGATCAGGGCATCTTCCAGTTCTTTTTCATCGTGCTTTTGTTGCAACATCAAAAAATCAAAGTTATAAGGGTCTTTGAGAGTTTGATGTGCTAAATCAGAATGTGGTGCAGGTAAGGTGGTCTGAAAGTTTGTTATAGCCTTGCCTTCGCGCGAGTATAGGTTGCTTTCAATATGATGAGTCAGAACCGCCCGCGACCAGTTGTTCTGGATTGTTTTTTGAACATAAAAAATCGCTTCGTTGATGTTTTTGCACCTGGTTATAATCGTAATATTATGTCCCCATGGGATTTGCGTTGTTTGGCCAACAACCTGTTGGCTTTTTTCAAAGAAAAGATACCATTGCCGCATGTATTTCAGATTAGAGAGCGAAAATCCCTTCATACCAGGAAATTCTTTTTGCAAATCCCGGCTCATCTGGCCGATAAAGTCATCACCCCATGCGGTTTCTTTTTGTTTGGCAACCATTCGTTCAGCCAAATCCCAGTATAGACGCAAAAGCCCCTGGTTGACCGCAACAGCCGCTTTGATCTGCGCAGATTGAATACGTTGTTTTATCTCCTGAATAAACCGCTTGTAATCATTGGTTTTAATGATATTGCTTTTCATACCAGCTTTACCTTTTTCAGGTTTTCCTTTATCAGCGTATTCAGTTTCTCTTCCTCTTTCAACTGTTCTTCAAATTCCTTCTTCAAACTGGTAAAACGCTCATTAAAATCAAAATCATCCTCATCGTCAGGCAAACCGACATACCTTCCAGGTGTGAGTACATAATCAAGTTCTCGCACGCGTTCAATGGATGCGGAATTACAGAAGCCCCTGATGTCTTGATAGACACCCTCACCCCCGCCTCTCCCAGAGGGAGAGGGGCTTTTGTTCTCCTCCTTTTGGGAGGAGTTAGAGGAGGGTGAAGATTTCCATGTATGATAAGTATTGGCAATCTTCATGATATCTTCAGACGAAAGCTCCCGTGTTCTCCGGTTTATCAAATGACCAATGTTGCGGGCGTCAATGAAAAGGATTTCACCCTCTCTTCCACCCTCTCTTCTGTCTCTCCCAAAGGGAGAGAAACTTCCCGCCTTTTGGGAGGGATTGAGGGAGGGTTCGGCGCGGCCGCGCCGAATAAACCAGAGGCAGGCGGGGATCTGGGTATTCAGGAACAGCTTGGCAGGAAGATTGACAATGCAATCAACCAAACGTGCTTCGATTAATGCCTTGCGGATTTCTCCTTCACCGGAAGTCTTGGAGGTGAGCGAGCCTTTCGCCAGGACAAAACCGGCAACCCCACTAGGGCTAAGATGATAAAGGAAATGTTGTATCCATGCGTAATTTGCATTGCCGGCCGGTGGTACGCCGTATTTCCATCTCCCGTCTTTGCGGAGCAGATCGCCGCTCCAGTCGCTGTCATTAAAGGGGGGATTGGCGATAACGAAATCGGCTTTTAAATCTTTGTGAACGTCGTTCAGGAAGGAACCTTCGTTGTTCCATTTGACCTGTGAACTATCAATGCCTCGAATGGCAAGGTTCATCTTCGCTAGCCGCCAGGTAGTCAAATTACTCTCCTGCCCGTAAATGGAGATATCGTTCACCTTGCCATGATGGTTAGCAACAAACTTTTCCGACTGAACAAACATACCGCCTGAGCCGCAACAGGGGTCAAACACGCGGCCTTTATGTGGTTCAAGCATTTCTACCAGTAACTCAACAACACTGCGCGGTGTATAGAACTGCCCGCCCTTCTTTCCTTCGGCAAGGGCAAATTCTCCGAGAAAGTATTCAAACACATGTCCAAGCACATCGGCGCTGCGGGCTTTTGCATCGCCAAGGGCAATGTTCCCGATAAGGTCTATCAATCCGCCAAGATTCGTGGGGTCAAGGTTTCCGCGCGCAAAGACCTTTGGCAGCACATCTTTGAGCGATGGATTATCCTTCTCGATAGCATCCATCGCATTATCAACTTCTTTGCCGATGGTGGGAAGCTTTGCTTTGGATTGCAGATATGACCAACGGGCAATTTCGGGAACAAAAAAGACATTCTCCGCCTTGTATTCGTCTTTATCTTCCGGGTCTGCCCCGGCGTATTCACCCTTGCCGTTTTTCAGTCTGGTATGCAAGTCTTCAAAGGCGTCGGAAATGTATCTCAAGAAAATCAAACCGAGCACAATGTGCTTGTATTCTGCTGCGTCAATATTCTTACGGAGCTTATCTGCTGCCTTCCAAAGTTGCTTTTCAATCGGCTCCCCGCTTATGCGTTGCACGCGGACAGGTTCTTTTGTGCTATTCTCTTTAATCTTTGCCATCTTCGTCTCCGGTCAATTATTCAATTTTCTTGCACAGAGGTATTGTTTTATTCATAGGGCTAACTACAGCATGAGCGGCGAGCAATCATGCAGGAAGGGACTTTCATAATGTCCTAAAATTTATGCATAGTTGCTCGTCCGCTTGGTGTAAAGTTAGATGAATCTTCAAGATAAACTATCAGGGTATTCAACACCGCCATTTACTCAATAGGTCGCCAATTCTATCGACTGTCAACCTCGCCTGATCTGAGATATTTACGTATGACTCGTTTATGTTTTTGACAATTTGTTCATAGTTTTTTGCCGATATACTAGAGCTAAATGTTTGGTTAAAATAGAAGCGGTACTGATCAATCTCTTCATTTACAAGAAACAGTTGAGTTCGGATTTCGAAAATGAACTGCCGAGAGAGTTCATCAAGGACACTGAGTCTTGAAATCCTGGAATCGAGAAGAGGTGTTGTGTGTTTCTTCAAAGATAGTCCACTATCTTCCTGCTTTTTTGTCAAAGCCGCGACAGTCGATAACTCTTGATCAGTTAGCTTGAGTAGAGATTCAATCGCATTGAGGAGAGTGACATCACGGTGGATACCTGTGTAACTGATCATGTTTGACTGAATCCATTTTAGCAACTGACGGTCATAGATACCTTTTTTATGAGCAATCAAATAGACCATGGCAAGTAGATGGAATCGAAGTGCCTGCAACTCGGTAGTCAAAGCAGTCTTAATCTCTTGCCGTTCCTGTTTACGTTTAGTGAAGTCGACGATAATAGGGCTCAACAGGCCCAAAAACCAGCCGGCAAATACTAACAAAATCTTCTCAAAGGTGGCAGAAAGGCATGGGGTCAAATCTTTATTGTTGACAAAGTATTTTTTTCTGGTATGATTTTGTTGTGGCAAGACCATTACGAATACAATACGAAGGTGCAGTGTATCATGTAACCTGCCGGGGAAACGAGAAAAAGACTATCTTTAAAGACGACTATGATAAGAATATATTTCTTGAGTCATTGAGCGATGGCTTAAAAACATACACGATCATCCTGTATTGCTACGTCCTCATGGACAACCACTTCCATCTGCTTTTAGAAACCCCTCTCAGTAATCTCAGTGAATTTATGAGATGGTTTAATATCACCTATACATCTCACTATAATAGAAGACACAAAAGATCAGGCCATTTGTATCAGGGAAGGTTCAAGAGTATCCTTGTGGAAAAGGAGAGTTATCTGCATATTTTATCCCGATATATCCACTTGAATCCCATCAGGACGAAACAACATGAAATGGCATCGTTACCAGAAAAGAAGAAATATTTAAGGAACTACACGTGGAGCAGTCTTTTGGGTTATAAAAACGAATCCCAAAAAGATATTTTTATTGATTATGCAAAGGTACTTGAGGCATATGGGGGAGAAAACAGGGAAGGAAGGAAATTGTATTGGGAGGCTATCTCTCATGATTTATCGATGGGAATTAGTATAAAAGAAAAAGTAATTGGTGGAAGTATTCTTGGAAGTGATACCTTTCTACGCTGGATAAGAGATAGATTTTTACCAGAAAAGTCCCGGGAAATTCCCGCAGTTAAACGTCTGAGAAAATATACCACAAAAGAGGAAATCATTGAAGCTCTCTGTAAAGAGATGGGAAAAGGTTTTGATGAGATAAAAAAAGAACATGGCATTATAAGGCAGATAGCCATGGATTTATTGTATCGGGTGGGTGGATTAAAAGGAACCGAGATAGGAAGAATGATGGGTATAGACTATAGTACCGTTAGCCAGGGAAGGAAGCGATTACGGGAAAAACTAAAAAGGGACAAGAGCCTTGCTAAAACCATTAAAAAAATCGAAATGGATTTGTCATTTTGAAAGTACTTGAAGAGAAGAGTGGCTATTTGTGACCCGTTATTCCTATCATATTGGACTGGCCCATGCCGGATAGCCAGAATCTCATTCCCTTTGTTTCCTGTCTGCATTTTCAATAATCTGCAAAGGTGGTATTGATGCGACGAGTAGTTTTTACCTTATGATATTTTTATCAGAGAGCCATGTGCTGATATAAGACCTGGCTCAATTTCAACCAGAAGGAGTTTCTGTGAATTTTGAATCATTTAATTTCCATCCGCATATCGCGGCCGGTGTAAGGGCGTTGGGCTACATTACACCAACACCTATCCAACTTCAGGCAATACCTTTCATTCTTCAAGGCCAGGACATCATGGCCCTGGCTCAAACCGGAACCGGTAAAACTGCCGCTTTTGTGTTGCCAATTTTGCAGCGACTGATGCAAGGGCCACGCGGTTGTGTCCGCGCCCTGATAATCGCACCCACGCGTGAATTGGCTGAGCAAATACACGAAGCTATTGGTGGGCTTGGCCAACAAACAAGGTTGCGCAGCGTAACTGTTTATGGCGGCGTGAACATGAGACCGCAAGTTCAAAAGCTGCGAGGCAAAGCCGAAATCGCCGTGTCCTGCCCTGGTCGTTTACTTGACCACATCCGTCAGGGTACAATTGATCTGTCACGCCTGGAAGTGCTTGTGTTAGATGAAGCAGACCGGATGTTTGACATGGGCTTTTTACCCGATATACGGAAGATTTTAAAGCACTTGCCGGCACAACGGCAGACGCTGTTTTTCTCGGCCACTATGCCCGATGATATCCGGCGTTTGGCACATGACATCTTGCATACTCCGGCCACGGTGCAAGTAAACCATACCATGCCGGTGACTACCATATCGCATGCATTATATCCGGTTGAACAGCATCTTAAGACCCCTCTGCTGATGGCACTCTTGAATCATACGGACATGGAGTCGGTACTCGTTTTTACCCGTACCAAGCACCGTGCCAAACAAGTCGCTCACCAATTGGGAAGAGCAGGCTACAGTTCAACATCGCTGCAAGGCAATCTGTCTCAAAGCCAGCGACAGGCAGCGCTTAATGGTTTTCGTAACGGCTCGTTCAAGATTCTGGTGGCAACAGACATTGCCGCTCGCGGCATCGATGTTTCCCGGATTTCGCATGTTATTAACTATGATATGCCCGATACCTCTGATGCCTATACGCATCGTATCGGACGTACAGGGCGTGCCGCCAAAACAGGCGATGCTTTTACCCTTATAACCCGGGAAGATGCACAAATGGTACGCGCCATCGAAAACGTACTGGGCGAGGAATTGGAGCGGTGTACACTGCAAGGCTTCGATTATACCGCGAATTCTTTCCATACAGAGCATACACGCCATCAACCGCAGCGCCATCGCAAGCAAAAGAAGGCGAAACAGGCTAAGGCACAACGATCCGCGGCTTCAAAGCGCGGTACTCAAGGGAAGGCTATTTCACAGGTAGCGAAGCAACGTTTCCTGCATGCTTCGCACCTGACTGGCTCGCCGACCCGTAATTCTCGCGACTCATGTTAAACCATAAACCGTTTGTTGTTGTAGGTGTAGATCTTGCAGGATCCCCGCGCCGTCCAACAGGTGTGTGCGTTCTGTATGGGATAAAAGCACTGACACACATTGCATTCACAGATGAGGAAATACTGAACCCGATACACCAGACACAGCCCGACATCGTTCCAATTGACGCACCGCTTAGTTTACCCAACAGACGAAAGACAATCCATGACCGGTCTGGCGAGCATTTGCGCGATTGCGACCGTGAACTACAAAAACGCGGTATCCGGTTCTTTCCTGTTACGCTTGGTCCAATGAGAATGCTGACGGAACGTGGCATTGCGCTCAAAGGGAAGATTGAAGAAATGGGCTATCGTACAGTTGAGTGTTACCCTGGCGGAGCACAGGATGTATGGGGTATTCCTCGTCAGCGCCGGGATATTAAAGGACTTTGGCTAGGATTAAAGAAGTTAGGAGTGAGAGGATTGACAGAGACGATGACAGGTGATGAATTAGACGCAGTAACAGCGGCCCTGGTTGGCCGATGGTTTCTGTTGGGTAAGGGAGAAATGCTTGGGGGTGAGGAAGGAATTGTTATGCCATCTGATAACCGAAAATCAAAAACCTGATCACGAATTCTAACAAATCAACGGAGTTGAGACCGTCATTGGTTTAGCCAGGCAAGGTAGTAGGCCATATGCATCAAGCTAAGGAGAATAACAAGCCACCCATAATCCCCCTTGATCCCCCTTTAAAAAAGGGGGAAATATATGGGTGTTTTAGAAAAGAGGGAAATCTCTCGTTCCCTCTTTTCTAACCTTATCCTTCTTTCCCCCTTTTTTAAAGGGAGGTTAGGGGGATTAGCGGGAAACATGGGCACACATTGCTCTTTCTCCAGGGGGATACCTCCTTTTTCATGGAACACTATTCTTAGCTTGATGCACATGGGTAGTAGGCGCTGCTTACCAAAGATCAGGCAATCGGGGTGGTTCTGTATGAAGGACATATCCTCGCGAAAATTGAGAAGTACGTGCGTCTCTCTGCTAAATCTTAAAGAGAAAGGAGCCGGAATAGAAATGGTTCAGATTGATATACCAATAGCTTTTGCGCTGGGGCAAATCTTTGCGGATGCTGCAAGGAAACAATTGCTGACGGGAAGGCCGGAATATTACTTTAGTGCATTGGCAAAGAATAATTTGTTTCACATATTCTTCTTTAGCTGGATACCTGTTTATTTTTTAGTAAATTACTTTGGCTGGGAGACTACGCATATGTGGTGGCGCAAGGATGTTGTTACTGATTATCCTTTCTTCCTGCCTGTTTTCCTTATTGCGTTCTTTTTCTCCGCAAATAGTGGGTTCTGGTTGTCGACGTTCCTGATAAGAAAGGGGAAATTCCTTTTCGTAAGGGCGAGTTATGCCGGTATTTTCCTGTATTCCTTTCTCTGGGTTTTTGGTCTTTGGAAACGAACAAGTTATCTCGGTTCATATAAAGAGTGGGCACAGGGAACAGCTAAAAGGGCGTGGGACACTTCAGGTGGGGAACCCTTTCTTTACATGCTTTTCTTCAGCATTATTCTATGGTTTGCAGCCCTTGTCTTTTTCATTATTATACTCCGGGCTGAGGGAAAAAACCTGATACTTAAAGGAGATAAAAGGAAAAGTACAGAATAGCATTATTACACTGAAATCATTGTCTGTTCTTTCTGTAACGATAAAAGCCAGATAGAGTTGGACCGCCTGCCAAAAGAGCCAATGGGGTCATCCATCGGCCTTTGTATTTAAAAATTATTTGTACACACCAGGCGAGGCGCCTCCAGGGAGCGAGCCTTCCTCCGGGTCGATCTCACATATACTGCCAAGGCAGGCAGATTCTTTTGCCCCTACCGTGGAATCTTCTCTTTCGTATATCACAATATGAGAAAAATCGGTCACGGGAAGATTTTTACTCCGCGTCCTGTATTCATCTTCGGTAATTTCTTCAAAAGGTGAAAGCTGATATACCGTTTTCGACTTTGGCAGGAACGATAGTCCACCGAGCATGTCCCAGTTTTTGTAAAGCCAATGTACTGCCTCAATCCATTCATCTTCTGCTACGGAAATCGTTACAGAAGGATTGTGTTCGGTATAGTTCTCCTTGATCATTTTCCAATATTCAAGCTGGTCAATGGCATTGAAATCTTTCCCTGTTATACTTCCCTCCGGGGATTGTACCGGAAATTCTAACACGTATGTTGTGGCCGTTGCCACATCCTGCCCAACTTCCGGATAGTACGGAAATTTTTGTTCTTTTAGCATCATGAACAATGGATCCGTTGCAGAAATACGGACCCTGCGGACATAATACCTGGCAAAACGCGGGTGCATCCCTGAGGCTGCGTCAACAAGTTGAGAAACAGTTCCGGAAGGTTTAACACAGGTTACTGCAGTAGATTCATTGATACCAAATCGTCTGGCGTAGATGCGGTTCGTTTCAACAGCATGATCTCTTAGCTTTGCTAAAATCTTTGGATCGCGTACTGCGGGAGAGTCCCACTGCCCGGTAATAGAGACACCCAGAAGCCGTTCTTCTTCACAATTCGTTTTCCACTCCGGCGAAAGATAGGGAAAGTCTGTCAGCATGGATTGGTACGTGCCCAGTATCGAAGCAATCCTGATTTTTTCCCGTAATGTTGTTTCTGTGTCATCCGGACGGGCAACTACCTCGCTCAGATTACAGAATTGCTTTGAGCGTAAGATAATCTCCCCGCACGGATTAATACCGCTTGTCGTCCAGTACGGCTCGAATTTCTTCCATCGGCGGGCAGGGATTTGTTTCGGCAGGCCAATGCGATTAAACAGTCCTCGTTCACCAGTTCCAGCCATTGCCAGGGCAAGCCACTCTTTCAGTAAGTCGGTAGTTTTCGGTTTTACACTATAAACGGCTGAATTATTCGCCATTGCACGCTGCGGTTCGTTCATATAGAAATAACCGCTTTTGGCCTGGCGCATGTCATCATCATCAAAATCCGATAAAGAAATCAGCGCAGAGCGGCGCACCCCCCCCATTTCTACCATCTCACCAATTTTGCAGATGATATCATGCACATCGATATTGCGCAAACGTCTACCCTGGGCGCCAAGGATTTTCGCGCGTGCATAGTTCAGTAAGGACTGAAGTGGCCCCGGACCGGAGCTGCGCCCACCCATCGTATACAAACGGGATCCAGCCGGTCTAACCTGTGAGTAATCAAATTGGATATCTTTCCCGTCATACCAGGCGCGCAACCCGGTTTTAAGCGCATTTGCCCAGCCTTCCTTGCTATCCCCAACTGCATGAACAGGAAGTAGTTCTCCTCTCTGCCTCTGAATCATCGGTAGTTGTTGAATATTCTGACTTTCAACAGAAAAGCCTACTCCAACGCCAGACATTAAAAGATACATAATTTCAGACAAATCATCGGGAAGTGAAGGAGCAATAAACGAGCAATTGTATGCTGCAACATTATTCGTCCGGACTGCTTTACCGGCAGACCATAAAAGCCGCATGGAAGGCATTACCTGCTGGTTCAGAATTGCCTGTCTGATTTCTTCATACTCCTGCGGATTTAATCGGTTGCCCAGATACTCCTGCATGAAACGCAGGTATCTGTCCACGGTTTCTATCCATGTTTCACGCCTTCCTTCCTCATCGATCCAGCGCGAATATGTTCGGTAATAGATAAACTCAGCAAGGGTATTGGAAAAATATCTTTTGCTTTCTGTCACAAGGTGTTTAACCCGATCAGGAATACTCAGGGTCTTTTTACGGATTTCCGTCCGCTCATGCCGATACAGGATATAAGCCTTGGCCGTTTTAGGAAATTCGAGTAAGATCAGCGCCTCTTCGACAAGGTCCTGAATCTCCTCAACATGGGGAATATAAGCTATCTGATAACGTCTGGTAAGTTCTGATATGACTTCATTTGAGACCCGCATGGGGTCTTTTCCCGGATCACCTTCTCTACTTGCCTGCATAGCCCGGTAAACTGCGTTCGTAATGCGTTTTTGGTCGAACGGCACAACCCTTCCATCCCGCTTTCTGATATGAGTAAATTTGCTCTGTACTGAGTTGGACATAGTTGCCCTCACGAAAGAACTGAAACTAAAGTTGAAGTGAACAGTAACGTGGAATCAATTTTATCTCAATTTGAAGAGAAAAGAAATAGTATTATCTGACATGCCAGAGGTTTTATGGGTATCTACAGATGGTGATTGATTTTTGAGAAGGTTACATGAGTCTCCCCAGGGAAAACCTTTGGAAAGGAAAGAAAAAGGTATGCCGGGGAGTGATTCTTTTGAAGTTCTTGCTGCCAGGAAACGGGATCATCCTATAGTATTTAAAGGATGAAACCGGACGGAACATAATGAAACCAAATAAAATGAATCATGATTTGATTGCGTCATCACGGACAAACGAGTTTGCCCGTGCCACCCTATCAAAAATATATTCGGTTTCATATCTTGCGTACTATATAATTAGGCCTTCGGCGACTTTTGTTTTGCGGCCAGGCGTAGGGCTGAGACTCTAGCCTTGCCGCCCCGCCAGAATATCTACACACGAGGATAGCAACCCTAAAGGGTTGCCCTACAAAATTGAAATTTCCATACATCAAGTTAAACACAGGAACACGGACAAACGAGTTTGTCCGTGCCACCCTGAAAACCGCTTAATTAAAATAAAAACTCCTCAATTTATTTATTCACGGTATCTCTTACTTCAGGTTTTTTCTCTTCAACCTCAGACTCAACCAATGGTAAATATATCCTACATATCGTACCCTCCCCCGGTTTACTATCAATATGTATGTATCCCTGATGCTGCTTAACGATTCCATATACGATTGCAAGTCCGAGTCCTGTCCCCTTTCCTGTCTCTTTTGTCGTAGAAAACGGCTCAAAAATCTTCTTTTTCGTCTCTTCATCCATGCCTATACCAGTATCTGAAATCATTATAAGGGCATACTTCCCTTTTTTGCCATACCCATGTGTCTTTACAAATTCATTATCTATTTCTCCACTATCCGTGCTTATGGTTAAGGCCCCTCCATAAGGCATGGCATCCCGCGCATTCATTACCAGGTTTATCAAAACCTGTTCTATCTGACCACTATCCGCCATGATGATGCAATCTTTACGAGTAAGTGATATCTCAAGCTTAATATTCTCAGAGATTAGTCTCAGGAAAATATGTTCGGCACATTTTATAATCATATTCAAATTTACCGGTTTCGGATTGCTACTTTGTCTCCTGCTAAACATAAGAAGATTTTGTGTTAATTTTGTAGCTCTTTCCGTTGTTCCAAGTATCCTCTGAACATAAACATTTAATGAATCATCCTCTTTCACCTTATTCTGTAATAGTTCTGTATATCCAATAATTGCCGTGAGTATGTTATTAAAATCATGTGCAATATTTCCGGCGAATTTACTCAGAGATTCTAGTCTTTGCGCATGAAGAAGCTGTTCTCTCTCACGTAATGATTCTTCCATTTGCTTATGCCGGATAGTAGCGCCCAATTGAACAACAATCGATGAGATAAGATTCACGAATCGCTCATCCTCCTCGCGTTGCTCCCGCACAAAAAATAGTATTATAGCAAGAACCTCATCATTCGCTATTACAGGAATACCCATTGCAGTTTTAAGGCCAGAATCCTTTGCAACAGATGCGCAGGAAATATCTCTCTGTATTATGGCATCAGGCGCCCATACCGGTTTCTTTGAAGACCATACACGGCCAGGCAAACCAATTCCCATGGGAAGGGTAAATTTTTTACCTTGTTCCTTAAACTCTTCCAATTTTCTTGAATCGGTGTGCCATGCCATGTGGCGCTCAAGGTATTTTTTATCAGGAGAGGAAAGCCAAACCTCACCATAAATCCACCCAGTGAATTCACATAAATTACGCAGCACAACAGAGAGTGCATCATGAGAATTTTCTGCTTCAGCAATTTCTAAAGCTATTGATTGCAATAGCTTAAACTCTTCTTCTACACACTTTTGCTCTCCTATATTTTGTAATTTTTCAATCATCCGGGTAATCCTCCTCATGTCATTATTTCCTTGCAAAATTTTTCCCTATATTTTCTGTTATCAAGGATAAGAAAAATACGTGCCAATACATCAAGAATGGATAAAAATAATTAAATTCTGAATTTACTCATAAGAATTGCGCTGAAAGAATTCCTGTACATTTCAATTGATAAATTATTGCGAGCAAGTAAAATGTTAAAGATTAATTCGGTATTAATGAATAATAGTGTAGTCCTTTAACCCCTTAAGTCATGATTACACAAGTTATGGCATATCAAAAGGAGGTAGTTTTCTATGGAACCGGCGTCGGCCTGGAATAGTCTGGAAATAATAAAGCTGGTGTTTTCGACCCTTACCCCTCTTGCAATTCTTCTTCTTGGCATATGGATAAATATACGACTGCATAAGTTTGAGCAGGATAGAGAAGCAGACCGGAGAGAGAAAAAACAGGAACGTGAAGAGCAGAAATGTATAGACAAGGAAGAAAAAGAGAGCGCACGCCAAAAGGAAGAACGTGCATGCGAAGAACGAGCGCGTCGCTATCAAGAGAAAAAAGAGAAAGAGCTAATTCAGAACGAGCAAATACATATCCCTCACATCGAGTTTACTATACAGTGCATCTTTTTTGGTCCACAGAACGGGATGTACATTGCCGAATTTATCCTGAACGTTCATAACCGGGGTTGCACAGCTCAAAGGTTTCCCAGAATCATATTACGTGTTCTTGGAATTCGAAGTGGTGAAAGGCTCTCTTTTCGGGAAGGCAACGAACCCCGGCTAAGATTTCCCGAAAAGATTTTTGAAACGGATGTAGTTCCAAAAGACTGGGATTTTATTTTGGTAGAACCGGGTATAAAACATGACATTAATTTTACTACTATTATACCACACGAGTATCGATTCATTATTGCCCGGGCAGAATTTCATTATGAGAAATACCTGCCACAAAGCACTGAAAAGGTATTTGAGCTTCCCCTCAACTACTGCTAATGCATATGCTTAATAAGGAAAGCAGAGAACTACAAGACCCAATAGTTATAGATACCTTTATCAGAATTATTATATATCCTAATTGCTCTCGGCAAGGCTAAAGTCTCGCCCTGCATCGACCCCGTTTTTTCATATCGTATCTTATCTCAGGGCAAACTGAACACGACTTCTTTTTCCTTTTTTGTCGTCTCTACGAGAGTAAATTTTTGATTCTACAATAAATATCCTTTCCGGCTCAACTTTTTTACTCTTCAGAATATAATCCTTTACCTGGATCGCTCTTCTATCAGCCAATAATCGGAGATCGCCATCTGTGATTACGATATGATCCATAAGAAGTTTTTCCATTTTTTGAACTGGAATATTTTCCACAAATCCAAAAACATTTCTTGATTTAGGAAAATCGGCTGCTTTGTATGCCTTTCTAAGATATGTCTCATATTCACCAGCATAGATTTCTACTTCGCTTAAAGGCACAGCCGGTTTACCTTTTTTTGCTCTATCTTTAAGCTTTTGGACTTTTAAAAGATCTGTAAACCGGCGGAGCTTGAGGGCATTTCGATCTCCTTTCTGATCCGTCCCACCCCGGATCTCCAATCTCAGGAAAGGCCGTTCATACAGCGCTGTTATCAGGTCTTTAAGCTTTTTAATGTCTTCCCTGCCAATCCGGTCACTACCGTAATCAAATTCTAAAAAAGCAAGTTTCTTTCCACTTCCGAATATATTTCCTAACAGCGCCAAAGGAGAGGTAACGACCTTTTTAATGAGATTTACCATGCCATCCAAAACAACCTTTCCAAGCTTAAATTTAGGATCATCTATATTCCCTTTTACAGGAAAGTCTAATCTTATCTCACCTTTTCTATCCTTAAGGAAATTGATAGCAGATTTTATTGGTAGTGAAATTGCTTCCTGGCTGTCAAGCTTATCACCTAAAGTAAATCGATCGAGAATAATTCGATTTTCCCCATAAAGCTCATTTCCGGATATCGTATACCCCAAATTGAGGTATAGTTTCCCTTTTTCTATAGTATAACCGATATATCTTCCGACATATGGAGTAAGGAAAGGTAAATCAAAACCACGTAAGACTACATTGATATCTGCATATTTCTTTTCAGGGAAAGGATCTATCTTTCCGGTAATTTCCAATGGGTAAACGCCTTTTAATCTCCCTGTAAGAGAAATATGAGCAGGCTTCGTGTCTTCCGACGAAAACCCGGATATCGTTGCTTTAATGTCTTCCAGTTTGCTCTTAAAACCAGGGTTTATGTATCGGTCAATAAAATCGATTTTTCCGTTTTGAAGATTAATCGTATCGATTGTAACAGGCGGCATAAATTTTTTGTAAACAGGAGGAATCTCTTTCTCCTGATCCATGCTCAACGATTCTTCTTTTTTTGTTTCCTGAACCAGGATCACATGAAAATCCGGTGTACCATCGGAATGGACGAGCAGGTTAACGGAAAAATCATCAAGGAACACCTCGTCTATATATATTTCTGTAGGGTTATACTTTATACGGGCATTCAATAAGGAAAATATTTTCCACTGAAGAAAAGTGTGTTTGTACAATTTTTCAATAGACACGAAGTCGGATAGAGAAATATCGCCCCGGTAACTCATCGTTGGACTACTTTCTTCCCCGTAGCCAAAGGTGATATCTCCGTCTGCATGAACATTAGCTTTGGCGATGGCGAGATTGACCGCATCGGTTACATAAGAATGCAGGGGAGAGATATCAACGTTAGCAGCAGATATCTTTCCCTCAGCAATAATTGGATCGACTCCAATACTCCCTTCCACAGATACCGTCCCCGTTTTATTCCAGCGTAAAGAAAGGGAGGCCAGGCCCTTCTCTCCACTCTTAGTGGTTAAACCACTACCATGAAGATTAACCTGATCTAACGTTACAAGCACAGGGCTGGATGACATCAGATCCTCACCCTGAATTGTAAATTCCCTTACAAGGAATTCACGAACAGTTAACAACCATGGACGCTTTGGTTGTTCTGACTGTTCTGGCTGTTCTGGCTGTTTAACAGGTGGAACAATATCCTGAAAATTGAAAGTCCCGTTTGCAAATCTCTTCAGAAGAAGAGAACCATTCTCAGTAAAAATCTCTTCAATAGTAATTTCCCTGTCTGTAACATCCACCTTGGTGTTGTTAATAGAAAATTTTGGTATGATCACAAATTCCTCTTTTTCCTCCTTGTGTTTCAGTGTTAAGGAATCGAGAGAGACGAAAGCCTGAGAAAACACTAATTCCCGGGAAGAAACGCTGCCATTTTTTTGGGAATACGAAAGCGCCGTTTTGACGTTCATATATCCGGAAAGGATATTCACCTTTGTACTGAGAGGAAGATAAGATGAGTATTGGGGAATATCCAATTTCTGAATATCTATCTGGAGAAAAACTTGTTGAGTATCTGAAAATGGCCTGCTTTTTCCCGTGAGAAAAATGGGTGTATCGTTCAATAGTGCAGAACAATTGAGAATAACTTCACCGTTAACGTGCCGGGGAAGATTCGATAGAAAAGGAATTATCACATTAAGGTTATTGAGTGTATGTTTTACTTCTTTCACCTCATCCCAAAAGTCAACTTTTCCATCGATAACTTTTATTTCATGCAAAGAGAACCGTATTGGAGCAGCGTTATTGCCTTTCTCCGGTATCAAATCAGAAAAGTTAAAGCTGGTTTCTCCGTTTCGGACGACCCGTATATAGGGCTGTTTTATATGAAGTCCCTTAATAATGAGTGCCTTTTGGAATACAGAAGAAAACTGCAAATTGACAAAAAGCTCATCAAGCGATGCAAATATCTCACCATCTTCATCCTTTATTACCAAATTATCTACTATCAATGAGAGCAGGTAAGGATTAAACTTCACTCTGTGGATAAGGACTTCGCGTTGAACATTTGCAGAAAGCTTCTTCACCAGCATTGATTTAATGAAAACCGGTATAATAAAGAAACCGATAAGCGTGAAGACAAGAATAGAAGCAAATACCCCTGCCAAGATCTTTTCCCACCGTTGTTGCAGTATTTTTTTCATACCATACACAACCCTCTTATGAAATCAGAACATTCAAATTCCCCTTATTATTAGGCCTTCGGCAACTTACCTACAAATTTTTCCCTCCCTTGATGGGAGGGACTAAGGGAGGGTGATCTGCTTGCTTGTCCACCCCCACCTAACCTCCCCCATCAAGGGGGAGGAACTGGCAATTTGAAATTCCTATACATGAAATTAGGCCGTCCGGCGACTTTTTTATAACACCGGCCGTAGGAGCAAGTTTGAAACCTGCCCCTACAACAGAACATTGGAATTACTATGCATTACATTAGGCCTTCAGCACTTTTATCTCTTAATAACATGTAGGGCGAGGCTTTAGCCTTGCTTCTTTTTTGGAGAAGGCAAACGCAGGGGTTTGTCCCTGTAAAAGAGAGAATAATTCCAGAGGTGGTATAATCAAATAATATGCCAAAAAGCAGAAAAATTTTGAGAACTTAAAATTCTTTATCCTCAGACTATCAGTCAGGACGTAACCCTATGCCCTGATACATTACCCAAAAAATCTTTTGATCTTTTTAGCGCTTTCTCGAAATCAGCCAATTGCCGGCTAACTTTCTCATTTACCGTGTCAGGGGGAAATGTGCCGTCATTCTGCATATCTCCTGATGTTACCCCCGTCAATAGTTCAATACCCTCATCAATAGTGTTAACCGCCCAAATAGTAAATTTTTTCAGTATAACCGCTTCTATTACATCCTCACGCAACATCAAATTTTGCACATTGCTTTTAGGAATCACAACCCCTTGATCTCCTGTTAACCCTTTTACCCTGCATACATCGTAATATCCTTCAATTTTCTGGTTAATTCCACCGACAGCCTGAATTTGACCCAGTTGGTTTACAGAACCTGTAACGGCAATTCCCTGTTTAATTGGTATATTTGCCAATGCCGATAGTAAAGAATACAGTTCTGCTGCTGAGGCGCTGTCACCTTCAATACCTTCATAACTTTGTTCAAAAACAACTCTTGCGGTCAACGTTGACATCTTTCCTTTCATGTATTTATTTACCAGATAACCGCTCACAATCAAAACCCCTTTACTATAAATAGGACCCGCGAGTTTCACTTCACGTTCAATATCGATAATGCCATTATCGCCCGGACCAACAGTCACTGTTATCCGGTTGGGTTTACCAAATTGATAATCACCCAAATTAATTACTGAGAGACCATTAACCTGTCCAATTTTTTCCCCAACCGTATCAATCAGGATGAGTCCACGATCAATCATCTCCCGGATTCGCTCTTCAATGAGATTTGACCGGTAAATTTTTCCGTCCAATGCCTTCCGTATATGTCTTGATTTAATAAGAGATTCTCCCTCCTGCATCGTCCAGAAATTTGCCTCTCGTATAATATCGGCCAGATGACCAAACTTCGTTGAGAGTTTCTCTTTATCTTCTGCTAACCGGGAAGCATACTCTATAATACCGGCAGTAGCTTCGTTATCCAGGTGCTTCATTTTTTCTTTATCACAAAACGTTGCTATAAATGACAGAAAGTCATTTATATTTTCTTCCGTCATATCCATACGTATATCAAACTCTGCTTTCACCTTAAAGAGTTCTGCAAATTCATGATCGTAGAAATACAAGGTGTGGTAAAACCAGGGTTGGCCAACCAACACCACCTTCACATTAATAGGGATGGCCTGGGGACGAATAGTCTTTGTGGTCATGTAACCCAACCTTTCTCCCAGTTCCTCTACCTGTACTTCACAACTGCAAAGCGCCTGCTTTAATGCATCCCAGCTGTTAAAATTTCGTAAAACATCCTCAATCGAAATAACCAGAAAGCCACCATTGGCCCGGAGCAGGGAGCCAGCTCTGATCATGGTAAAGTCTGTTGTTAATGCCCCGAATAGTACCTCCTTTTCTATCCGGCCAATGAGATTATTATAGGTAGGATTGCGTTCCTGGATAACCGGCAGGCCTTTCTGTTTACTGTTATCAACAAGCACATTCACTTCATATTTCCTCAACATCGCCTGTTGCATAGTTTCGAGCTGAAGGTCAGAAGGAGTGGAAGATGGTGGATAAGTTGCGCCCTTTTGTTGCCGGAGGATTTTAAAAGTCTCAATATTTTTCAATACATCCTCCTGAGTCTCATGCAAGAAATTTACAATTTTAGGAAAATTATTATATTTTTCAACCAGTTCATCGATTACTTCTTCAACTACATGCAAGGCGATTTTTTGATCAAGCTCTTTCACCTTTTCTCTTGTGCAATGTTCTAATTTACGAATATTCTTCATGACACTTTTTATTTCACTCTGCAATCTATCTTGCCTTTTCTGCAATTCCTCGCGTTTGGATTCAGATAATGCCAGGAATTCCACATCTCCAAGCACCCCTCCATCTTTTATCGGCATAATAACCATCCCCATGGGAGTCGCCTGTATAGCAAAACCTTCTTCCGTTGCCTTTTGACTAAGTTCCTGAGAGGCTTTCTCTTTTTGTTTTGCTAATTTATTCAATATTTCTTCGCGGTGAGCAGTATATTCATCAGCCTCGTATACCTTTGGCAACTCTTTTTGAATATGATTAAAAAAGGTATTCATATCTTCTTTCAATTTACTTCCTTGCCCGGCTGGTAATTGAATCACTCTGGGATTATATGGGTCATCAAAATTGTTTACATAACACCAATCCGGGGGCGTCTCTTTCTCCCTCGCAATGTCTTCTAAAAAAGATTTTACTGAGCACATTTTGCCAATGCCGGATTGGCCTGCTACAAAGATATTAAATCCAACATCCTTAATTTTAAGGCCAAATTGCAATGCATCCACAGCTCGTTTTTGTCCGATAATTCCTTGAAGACGCCTGATATGAGAGGTATCTTTGATTCCCAAACTTACCGGATCAACCCTTTTTCTCAGCTCATGAACAGATAGCTCATAATTCATTATCATCTTCCTCCATTAAAAAGATTACTGGTGAGAACTTCCATACTCTATTTCATTTACAAATTTACAAAATGTATGCCTATTGACAGATAAAGTATTTTTTATCAAACGATGAGGTTCCATGTACTTCGGGCACTACGAAAGGATCTTCTTGAGGAGGTACATCTTCCTTCAGGATGAAGAAAACCAGGGCATTACCGTAAATTTTCCCGGTTTTCTTTAAATACATGCCGAAATGAGCACCGTTACTTAGTAAACTACAACAGGTTGCCCAAAAAGTCAAAACTTTAAAATATTAAATTTTTTTGTACAGCAATATTCTTAAGGGCGATATCGTTTATTATTTTTAAACAGAAAGAGCTGGGAATCAAGGAGTAAATGGGTATTCCAGCCGATAATACAAGCGATAACAAGCCACAGACGGTCTATAAAGTGCTCATACATGCAGTAAAATGGCCAGTCATGAGATTGATTCTTTGCCAGGACATATTCATAAAAACCAGCAAGAAACAACGGGATCAGTACAGATGAGAAATAATGATGAGTCCATCCCCGATGGTGATCTGTTCTTGGAGTAATGGCAACAATAGCCAGTAGGGTAGCAAGCCCATAATGCTTCTTATATCCAAGATACAGCAGTAAAAGAAATACTGTTCTATAAAACCATCGTTGTGGAATTGACTCAGTATCGAGATCCGGAAAGATACTGAAAAAAACAGTTATTCCAAAAATAAGAGCCGCTTCCTGAGGAAAAGAGGAAAAATCCAAAGAGCCATCGGATAATAATTTTACCGCAGTAATGGCGGTTCCACTTATACATCCACCGATAATGTGTCCTTTAAAATTCATAATTTGCTTCTTTCTTTACTGTTAAAAAAGTGATACGATAATTTTCGTATAGTGAAGAATTTCCTGAGAATAGAGTATCCTATGGTACTATACTTTTTCAAAGAGAATTCTCTTTAATTGTCAAATGGGTATTATGAACAAAAGATATCAATCTAATGCCAGACCTCCAATCCTTCTGGTTCATGGAGGCGCCGGCTCATATAAAGACAACCCAAAGATGCTTGAACGAAAAAACAACAGTATCGCTGAGATTATCTCAGAGGTTTGGCCTGTGCTTCTTCAGGGAGAATCATCGGTAAAAACGGTATGCCGTGTGGTTGAGCTTCTGGAAGCTTGTCCTGACTTTAACGCCGGACTCGGCTCGGTGATTCAAAGTGATGGGATGGCGCGTCTATCTGCTTCTTTAATGGATGGAAATAAACAAAAATTTTCCGGCGTACTGTTAGCAACGCATATCATTCACCCTTCAAAGTTAGCATATGCCCTCCAGGACAGAGACCAAACAGTCGTGGGGCCATTAGGGGTGCAGTTGCTTGCCCGTGAATTGGGAATTCCTCCTCAAAACCCGGTAACACCTGCGCAAGCAACACAATGGATCTCATATTTGGAGAAACAGAAGCGGCCGTCTGATGAACACGGTACAGTCGGGGCTGTAGCCCTGGACCAACATGGGTGTTTGGCGGCTGCAACTTCTACCGGTGGAAGTGGCACGAATATCCCCGAGCGGGTATCAGATTCAGCGACTGTCGCCGGAAACTATGCCTCAAAGTTTGCAGCTATAAGCTGCACCGGAATAGGAGAACAAATTATGAATGATGGTGTTGCCGTTAAACTAGAAACAAGGGTTCGGGACGGGCGTTCTGTTATTGAAGCATCTGACATAATGTATGAAGAAGCAAATAACCGTCAGTATCGCTATGGATGGATTGGGGTTGATCATAAAGGCAATTGGGTAATGTACTGTACTACGGAAGATATGTCCTGTGGAGTAATGAGTCAAGATATGGGAAATAAAATGATATTCCACGGATGAAATCTTTCCATACGTATTTGCCAGATCACATTGGTTCTGTACCGGCATACCGGCAATACTGTTTAAACGCTTATACTTTCTCCGACCATCAATAGTACACCTCTTGTAGGAGAACTGCGCAGACCTTCTACAAATTGACCTGGGTCTTGTTTTATCATATCAAAGGTATTATAGTGCATCGGTATCGCAATCTTAGGCTTGAGAAACTCTACTGCTTTCAGGGCATCGGTAATTCCCATAGTAAAATTATCACCTATTGGAAGTAACGCAACGTCGATAGTATTAAGCTCTCCAATAAGTCTCATATCGGAAAAAAGCCCTGTATCGCCAGCATGATATAGTACCTTATCCTCCATGATAAGTATAAAACCACAAGGATTTCCGGCAGTCCCTGCCTCCGTTGTAGAGCCATGATGGGCAATGGTAAGTTTTACAGTTCCAAAGAGAAAATGGTATGCACCACCGATATTCATCGGATGACTTTTTGCTCCCTTACTCTGAAAGTAGCTTGCCAGTTCAAATGGCGCAACAATCGTGGCATCGTTATTTTTACTCATCTCAACAGCATCGCCAACATGATCGAAATGACCATGACTCACAAGAATAGCGTCTACTTTTACATCTTCTGGCTTTATCTTCGCCAGAGGATTACCTTTGAGAAAAGGATCAAATATAACTGAGTACCTGCTTCCTTCAATGAAAAAGCATGAGTGACCATGGTATGTTATTTTCATAATTTTTATTTCTTCCAATTTTTTATAATATCCTCAGCCCAACTGAGTGCAGCAACAACGGTCGGAAATCCTATCGTACTGGTAAGAAGGAGAATCGCATGGTATATCTCATCAGGCTTTGCCCCTGCTTTTAGAGCTCTTCTGACATGACTATGAACAGCACCTTCAGAATGGACAGTTGCTGCAGCCGCAAGCTGAATCAGATGGGTAGTCTTTTCATCGAGGGGGCCTTCCTGCCTGATAACCTTACCAAGTTCTTCAACAGCATGAAAAAACTTCCCATACTTTTCTTTTATGGCAAGGAACTGTTCTGGCAAATTCTCGTCTGGCATAGCATACCTCCTTTTTCGGAAATGAGTGTCTTGCAAGGCTTGAAAAGCCTTGCAAATAGCCATATTTCAGCTATTTTTCTTTTTAAAATCCTCCTTACATCCTGTATAATACCTGCAGTATT
>NZ_SZPP01000051.1:0-23738 GCF_030263775.1 Candidatus Jettenia sp. AMX1 | reverse complement strand
TTGGGAATTTATTCTCGCTATTCTATCCATTTCTCAATGACATACACTCATCCCCCTCTTTTCTCCTCTCTCTCTTGTATACTTGTGGGTAAGGATAAGCCCGGGAGGGGGTTGAGGGTGTGTTTATTCCCCTCTTGAGAGGGGTTAGGGGTGTGTTCATGGCATAACGAAAAACTTTGAATTTCCTAAACATCAAGCCCGGAATGGCAGACGCTTGTCCTCGAATGGAGTTATCGGGGAGTTGTAAACTTATGTCGCTCTGTATAAAAACAAAAGTCAAAATATACATTAAGGTATTAATATCAATTCGCTCAAATATAATTGAATTTGTTATTCTATTCTGTTAAAATTTTTCGTTAGATACTTATTATCCTTAAGCTTATAAAAAACATACGTACTTTACAACAAGTTATCTCTTAGAGAAGATGCTACGACTAAATGCCCAGAGAAGAATTTAACCCATCGAATTTCTTTAGTAAAGCGCGAATCCATGTCTTGCTCTTTATTGCAACATTTCTGACGACATATTATGTGAATGGAATATGGTATTCGATTACCATAATGACAATCCTTCTTTCTCATGAATTAGGACATTTTTTTATGTGTCGTAAATACCATGTAGATGCCACAATGCCCTATTTTCTGCCTCTTCCATTTCCACCCTTCGGCACCTTTGGCGCTGTAATAAAAATGAAGGGGCTTATGCCTGATAAAAAGGCTTTATTTGACATCGGCGCTGCTGGCCCGATGACTGGGCTTTTGTTTTCCATACCCGCTATCATTATTGGACTTTACCTTTCGGATATAGGCCCTGTGCCCAGCGATCCTTCTCTGTATCTTGGACTTGGAGAGCCGATTTTATTCATCTGTATCACGAAACTTATATTTGGAAATCTGCCTCAGGGGATGGACATTTACCTCCATCCTGTTGCCTTTGCCGGCTGGGCAGGTCTGTTTGTCACGGCGCTTAATCTTCTGCCCATTGGACAACTTGACGGTGGACATGTCATGTATGCCCTGTTAGGCAAAAAAAGCAAAGTTGTTTATCGTATCGGTATCTTTATTTTTTGCGTAATTGCGATCTTATTGTATCCAGGCTGGCTGGTCTTTGCCATCCTGCTCCTGTTTTTTGGTTTTCGGCATCCCGCTCCGGTAGATGAGCTTACCACACTCGATTCCAAGCGTAAGATATTGGGCATTATCCTGTTTATCATATTTCTGATATCTTTTACCCCTGTACCGCTTAAGCTTTAATATTTTCAGGTATATGTACAGGAATTCCAAAGTTTTTCATAATGCCGTTAACATATCCCTATGAAAACAAAAGTTGTTATTGCTATGAGCGGCGGCGTTGATAGCAGCGTTGCCGCTCATTTTTTAGTGGAACAGGGCTATGAGGTTATAGGCCTGTTCATGCGGCTGGGTATCGATACAATCGATACCATAACCAGAAACAAGGTTTGCTGTAGTCTGGAAGATGCGAATGATGCCCGCAACGTAGCAGACCAGTTAGGCATTCCATTCCACGTGCTAAACTTTAAGGATGCCTTTGATCGTATTATAGATGCCTTTTGCACTGCATACCTCAATGGCAGAACGCCCAATCCCTGTATTACCTGCAATCAGGAGTTAAAATTTGGAAGGCTATTGGACTTTGCAAAGATGCTGAATGCCGGTTTTATTGCTACCGGACATTATGCAAAGATAGAAAAGTCAAAGGACAGATACCTCCTCAAAAGAGGGGCAGATCCGCGAAAAGACCAGTCGTACGTACTGTTTTCACTCACTCAGGACCAACTCTCAAAAACCCTTTTCCCCTTGGGCGCTGTGACAAAGGAGTATGTACGTCAGGTAGCCAGGAATTTGAACCTGAAAACGAAGGATAAACCGGAGAGCCAGGACATTTGCTTTGTACTGGATAATAATTATCATAACCTTTTATATGAACGATTTGGAAATCGTATAGCTCCGGGTTTTATCAAAGACAGACAGGGAAATACCCTGGGAAGACATCCGGGAGTGCCATTCTTTACGATAGGGCAACGGAAAGGACTTGGCATTGCATTCGGTACGCCCAGATATGTAATTGATATAAATCCACAAGAGAATACGGTTGTAATTGGCGCTGCCGATGAACTCATGGAGAATGAATTAGTAGCATCCGGCGTAAACTGGATCTCCATTGATAAACCGGAGGAACCATTAGAAGTACAGGCAAAGATCCGGTATAACCACACTCCGGCACCCGCTATCGTATATTCCTGTGGGCCGGATAAGGCGCGTGTTGTATTCAAGAATCCGCAAAGAGCGATAACCCCCGGGCAAGCGGTTGTTTTCTATCATAACGATACCGTTGTGGGTGGGGGATGGATTGAGAGAAAAAACACTTGCTAAAGAAAATTTTCATGATAAACTTATATGTATTTGTATAAATGTCTAACTTTATTTATCTTAGGCTTCTTTAACAAGATAAGTTGTCTCCATGGGCATATTCTTCATACAGGGGAATAAAATAGGCCTTTGGCGACTTTTTATAGCATCTCTGAAGGGGCGACCTTGTGTTCGCCCAAACGGAAAACAAATACAAACGTTTTGAATCTACAAGGCAAACAAGTAGGGGCAGGTTTTAAACCTGCCCCTACAACATACAACAGAAGATTGGAATTCCCTAAACGTTTAAATGAAACCTTCGGCAACTTCTTTTAAGCCAAGAATGAACACAAGCTTTTATTTCATATTGTATTCGTGTCTATTCGTGAATATTCGTGGCAAACATGTAAATAATACCATATTTTGAAACTCTATTCATCCCTATCATTCAAAAGTAAGTTACTTCTCTTTGCACTCTGCATTTCTCTTATCCCTGTTGTAGCAATCACTACAGTACATTATCTTACCGCCAGAAGCGCTTTAAAAAATCAGATTTTAGAGAAATTAACAGCAATTGCAGAATCAAAAGTACTTCATGTGGAGGAGATCATGGAGAGAAATATTATCCGGGTTATGGGTTTCAGTACCGACGGATTCATAAGAAGAAGACTTGAGAGGGTTCTTCGTAAGAAGGATCCCTTTACCCAAGGTAGGGTAAGACGCTTAAATAAGTATCTCTCGAAAAATAAGCTGCCACTCTCCGAGCATATTTTAGCCATAATCCTTGTGGATAAACAAGGCAAGGTTATCTCCGCTACTGATAAAAAATTAATAAGTATGGATCTCTCTGACCAGGAGGTGTTCAAGCAAGGAACGAAGAAAGGTTATGGCGAAGCATACATTGGCCAGCCACAATATTTCTCCCCTCTTCATGTAAATTGCATAGTAGCCTCCGCACCTATTGTTTCCGAATATAGTAAAGAAAAGATAGGTCTTATTATCAATGTCTATAATCCGGCATCTTTAAATAGGATAACAGTAGACTATATTGGAATGGGAGAAACCGGCGAGGTATATTTGGTTAATAGAGATAAGATTATGATTACAGAGTCGAGGTTTATCGATGATGCACCTTTCAAACAGATCATAGATATAGAACCGGTTCGCAGGATTCTCGACCGGAATGAAGAGATGACCGGTATCTATCCTGATTATATGAATGTGTCGGTAGTCGGTATCTCCAGATATATGCCCAAGTTTGGCTTGATACTTCTGGCAGAAACGTATACGACAGAGGCCTTCGCGCCGTTGAGAGCGTTAGGCATTACTGCAGTCACCCTTTTGGTAGTGGGTGCTGTTCTCGTTACCCTCGTGGGAATTAGTTTTGCAACGTTAACATCAGAACCTATTAAAAATTTAACGGAAGCGGCCAAAAAAATTTCAAACGGTAGCTTCGGATACAAAGTACGAATACAACGAGGAGATGAAATTGGTATCCTGGCGGATAGCTTTAATATTATGTCCAGGGAACTTGCGAAATTTATAGCGAATCTGAAACGATCAGAAAAGGAATTACTCCGTCATTCTACTGAGCTAAAGAGGAGCAACGAAGAGCTGCAGCATTTTGCCTATGTTGCATCTCACGATTTGCAGGAACCCCTCCGAATGATATCCAGCTATCTCCAGTTACTAGAGAGGCGATACAGAAATAAGCTCGACACTGATGCAGAAGAGTTTATTACGTATGCCGTAGACGGGGCGAATCGCCTCCAAACGATGATCAATGGCTTACTGGAATATTCGCGTGTGGATAGCCGTGGTAAATCTTTTGAACTCGTAGATTGTGAAACCTTATTTGAACGTGCCTTGCTTAATCTTGAAGTGACAATCAAAGAGAACAGCACAACCATTACCCACGATACCTTGCCAACCGTTATGGCAGATAGCTCACAACTTTTACAGGTCTTTCAGAATCTCATAAGCAATGCCATCAAGTTTCATGGTACTGAGCCCCCGCGCATCCATATATCAGCCCGGCGCAATGAAAACGAATGGATTTTCTCAGTACATGATAATGGTATTGGCATTGAACCGGAGTATACTAAACAACTTTTTAATATCTTTAAGCGCCTGCACGGCAGGGAGTATCCAGGTATTGGTCTGGGTTTATCGATATGCAAGAAAATTATAAACCGGCACAATGGAAGAATTTGGCTGGAGTCAGAACCCGGGAAGGGTTCAACATTTTATTTTACAATACCTGTACATGGAACCTAAAGATTAAGGTAAACCACGAAGTACACGAAGAAAGAAGCACAAAGTACACGAGGAAAAAAGGATGTAGAGATGCAAGATGTTACAAAAGTACGTAGGGCAAAGCTTTAGCCTTGCCTCCCCGCCTGAATGCCTCATCGGGGATTGGCATTCCTAAAGGATTGCCCTGCTAAGAAAATATTAAGGTATTTAAGTAGTTTACTCTCATAATAAAATATTTCTTTTCAAGGAGAAAAATGATAGTTTATGAATATGAATAGTGAAGCACGAGTTTCACCGATAGAGATTTTACTGGTTGAGGATAGCCCTGGCGATGTCCGCCTGACGCAAGAGGCGCTAAAGGAGTCTAAGTTAAAAAACAATCTGCATGTAGTTGGCGATGGCGCTGAGGCCATGAATTTTTTGCGAAAAAAGGGTAAATATGCTGCTGTGCCTCGTCCGGACCTTATCTTACTAGATTTGAACTTGCCAAAAAAAGATGGCCGTGAAGTGCTTACTGAAATAAAATTAGATAATAACCTGGTGCATATCCCTGTAGTAATCTTAACCGTCTCAAGGTCAGAAGAAGACATCCTGAGATCCTACGGACTCCACGCAAACTGCTATATTGTCAAACCTATTGATTTCAATCAGTTTATTTCTGTAGTAAAGGCTATCGAAAATTTCTGGTTTACTATTGTCAAACTACCTCCAAGAGGATGAAGTGGACAGGAAACCAACCAAAATACTTCTCATAGAAGATAATCCGGGTGATGTCCGGTTAATACAGGAGATGTTAAAAGAGGTCGGCTTTGGTCAATTTGAACTAGAGCACAAAGACCTGCTCTTATCAGGATTAAGCCGTATTACCCGGAATAATATCGATGTGATATTACTCGATCTCGGATTGCCGGATAGCCAGGGGCTTCCGACACTCACCAAAATTCTTTCTCAGGCACAAAAGATTCCCATCGTGGTGTTAACAGGTCTTGATGATGAGATAACCGGTATCAGGGCAATCCAGGCAGGGGCCCAGGATTATCTGGTAAAGGGCCAATTGGGCGGCAGATTGCTGGTACGCTCGATACGTTATGCTATTGAACGCAAGTGGATGGAGGATGATCTCCGCAAGTTATCGAACGCTGTCAAGCAAAGTCCAAGCATAGTAATAATTACTGATATCAATGGCAATATTGAATATGTAAATCCCAAGTTTACCCAGGTAACGGGCTATACCTCCGATGAAGTCATCGGAAAGAACCCACGGATTTTAAAATCCGACAAAACACCGCCTGAAGAATACCAACGGTTATGGGATACCATTACTTCCGGTAATGAATGGCGGGGAGAGTTTATTAACAGGAAAAAGAGCGGAGAACTTTATTGGGACTCCACCTGTATTTCTCCTATAAAAAATCCTGAAGGAACTATTACTCATTTCGTTGCAGTTATGGAAGATATTACCGAGCGGAAACGAATGAAAGAAAAATTACAGGCACTTAATGAATCATTAGAACAACGGGTAGCAGAGAGAACAGTGGCCCTGGCAAAGGCAAATAAAGAGTTAAAAGCTGAGATTGCAGAACACTGGCAAGCCAGGGAAGCGCTCCGGAAAAGCGAAGCCAAATACAGAATATTACTCGAAAATCTTCCGCAAAAGATATTTTATAAAGATAAAGATTTAACCTATATATCATGTAATGAAAACTTAGCCGGAGATTTACATATCAGACCTGATGAAATATTGGGGAAAACAGATTATGATCTCTATCCAAGAGAGCTTGCCGAGAAATACAGGGACGATGATATGAGGGTTATGGAACTGGGGCATACGAACGAAATGGAAGAGAGATATGTTAAGAATGGGCAAGAATTAATAATCCATGTTGTGAGAACCCCTATAAAAGATGAGAAAGGTAATAGCATGGGTATATTAGGCATTTTCTGGGATATTACCGAAAAGGTGGCCATGGAGAGGGAAGCCATGCTCAACAGACAGCTGGCAGCATTGGGTGAGATGGCAGCAGGCGTGGCTCATGAGATCAATAATCCCATAACAGGTATTATTAATTGTGCTCAGATATTGTTCAATAAAAGTGAAGAGGGAAGCAGGGAAAAGGATATAGCGAACCGGATTATGAAAGAGGGAGACCGGATAGGGAAGATCGTCCACAGTCTCCTCTCCTTTGCCCGGCCCGGTGATAAAAAAGAGAAAAAGCGATATATCCATATTCATGAAGTACTGTCTGATACCCTTTTTCTCATAGAAGCACAATTGCGAAAAGACGGTATCAGGGTAACGTTAGATATTCCCCAGGACTTGCCAGAAATACTTGCGCATCCACAGCAGATTCAACAGGTTTTTTTGAATCTTGTCCATAATGCACGGTATGCCCTGAACCAAAAATATCCGGAAACGCATGAGAATAAAATCCTTGAGATTTTAGGTGAGAGAATAACAATACAGAATCATCCCTATGTAAAAATTACGTTTTATGATCACGGTATCGGTATATCTGCAAAGATAAAGAATGAAGCAATAAAGCCCTTTTTTACTACAAAACCTCATGGAGAAGGAACCGGATTGGGATTAAGCATCAGTCATAAAATAATCAAGAATCACGGCGGTAAGATTGTTATTGACAGCATCGAGGGAGAATTTACCAAAGTAGCCCTTATCCTGCCCGTAGAGTTAAAAGCAATGTAGGGCAAGGCTTCCAGCCTTGCCTGCCCCCATTGATCTGACTGTGGCATTATTCTTATTCCAACGCTTAGCGTCACATCTGCCAAAGAATTGCATCTAACAATAACCTGATGAGAATTGTGGTAACACTTTAGGTAATTACTCAAAATAAGATGCAAAACCTGGGTAGGGGCGAATCTTTTGTTCGCCCTGATCGTGGGAAAAAGCTTGGGCGGGTTCAGGTTTGTAACCTGAACCCTCTATTTGTAGTCCCGACTTAACTTTAGCCTTATTCTCAATTTTTATAGACAACTTACCGGTAATCTTTAGGAGCCTTCGCGTATTAATTTGTCTACCAGACATAGAGCGTATTTTCTGACATACATCTCAATTTACCATCTTTACAACATGGTGCTGTTAAAACATGGGTTCAGGTTGCAAACCTGAACCCGCTGGAGGAATAAGGAGGTATCCCCCTGGGAAAGGAGTAATGTGTGTCCTGCCCCCCTCTAATCCCCCCTAACCCCCCTTTAAAAAAGGGGGGAAAGAATGGCAAGAACGACGTAGGGCAAGGCTTCAGCCTTGCTCTCCCATCCCAAGACAACGCGCACATGGACACAAGGAAAGCACATTGAGCTTCCTCATTATTTTCCCCTTTATTTAACCTTTTCCCCCTGTAACCTTAAAACCATCCCAGCGCTATACAGCCCCTTTTTCTCATAGGCATCTGCAAGGAAAAAATACACCTCTTTATATTGCGGATTGATCTTCAACACGGCATTGAAGTGTTGTATGGCCTGTTCTGTATCCCCCTTATCAAGACATGCCAATCCCTGCGCCACATCATCCAGAGCCTTGCCTGATAGAATCTCCTGAGCCTTATTGTACTCGTTCAGTGCAGCCTGTATCTCTCCTTTTTGCACATAGATATTCCCCAAATGTACATGGGTAGTATAGAGTAGGTCGTAAAAATCTATTTTCCCTGTGTGGCTTCCTGTTCCACCAGCCCTTTCTCCTAAACCGGCTATCTGCTCTTCCCGGGAAATTCTGTTCAATCCTTTTTCCCCTCTCCTAATCCCCCCTAACCCCCCTTTAGTAAAGGGGGGAATGGGAGAATTAGGAGAGGGGGGATTAAGGTGGTTAGGAAAGGAAGATGCGGAGGGATTACCGTTAGGGGCGTTTGATGATGACTCATGGCGACAGGAAGCCGGGATCAATTCAAGCGCCTTTCTGTACGAAGCAATAGCCTTCTCCGCTTCGCCGTTTTTTGCATAGAGCCAGCCCAAACATATATAGGCCTCTTGATAATCAGGCTTCAATTCTAAAACATCCATTACCTCTCTAAGCTTTTGTTCAATTGATGGCACCTTCCCCTTAATCCAGCTATAATCCTTTAAAGCGCCGTCGTGTGATCGTGGTTTATTCATAATCATAGCGCACATCTCTATTGCCTGATGTATCTGATTCTGAGCTGCATACATAAAAGCCATGAGCGCTTTCAGCTCAGTATTTTCAGGCTCAACAAGGGTTGCCTGTTTAATCAAATCCTTTGTTTCCTCTGGTAAATCACCTTGCAGATATATCCATCCCAGTAACAGGTAAGCAGGAAGATTATCCGGGTATAAACGGATAGTTTCTTTACACGTTTCAATAGCTTTATCTGTCATGCCGCTTTTGCTGTATGCGAGTGCAAGCAGTTCATACGCTCTTTTATCGTTGTGGCTTACCTGAACGGCATCCCTTGCTGCACCTATTGCCTTATCAAACAAACCGTTTTGGATAAAATGTTCTCCATCTGTAAGAAGCCTCTCAAGAATATGAGTTCTTATATTTTTTGCCTTATACAATTCTTCCAGGGCTTTATCCATCATCCACCTCTTTGCGTAAAAACAACCCAGATACATATGTGTGTCTGGTCGATCAGGCGCTGCGGATATCGCCTTCTTCATAGTCACCATAGCTTCATCCAGCATTCCCTTCTCTGCATAGGCGCAAGCTAATGGAATAAGGGCTTCCACACAGTCAGGTTGTGATTTTACTATCTCTTCATATTCCGTTATTGCCTGATCAATTGCAGGAACCAGCGTTTTTCCATATACTATGAGATCCCGTTTTTCATACGCAGGTTTCTGTTGTAACACCTTTCTGTATTCACGGAAAGCATCGCCTAACCTTCCCTGCAATACGCAGCATAAACCGAGTACCTCATGTGCGCCAGAAAAACTGTCTATCTGGTCAATCAGACCTTCAAAGGTTATAGTAAATTCTTTTATAATAGCAGGAATATCTTTTGTCATGGGATAATCAAAGGGTACTCGTTGCAGATCAGGATTAATTTCTAATGCTTTTTGAAATTCTTCAACGGTCTCCAGGATTTGACATTTCTGACTATACGCCCACCCAAGATATGCATAGACTCTTATATCGTCAGGATAACACTCTTTCATTTTTTTTAATTCAGGTATAGCCAGGTCGACCAATCCCATTTCCGCATATTGCATCGCATATCCCCTCTTATCTAAAAACACCTTTCCTTTTTCAGTTCCCCCGTTACTTTCTCTACCAACCCCCTCGGGCATCTCTTTCCTAGTCTCCTCCCTTCCCTCTTTGCTAATTTCTCCTAACTCCCCGCTAATAATTTTCCCTGGCTCCCCGCTCCTAATCCCCCCTAATCCCCCTTTAGTAAAGGGGGGAATGGGGGGAGTAGGAGGATTAGGGGAATTAGGAAATGGAGGCTGGGATAGGCCAGGAAAGGAGGAATTAATACTAAAGGGAAAAAGGGGGGGATTCGTGCTCGTGTTTGTAAATAAAGAACTCACGAATGCTTTGCTATCAGTAGTGATGGAAATTCTGTCCATTGTATCTTCTGATGCCTGAAGAGAGAAAAACAATCCTTGCTGTGCAAGGGTTATTATTGGAATACAGAGTATTAATTTTAAAATGGATATCATGTTTTTAATACCTTTTCCTGACATTACTTTTAACAGGAGAATAGCTATAAAATTTTTAGCATGTCTTATAGGGAAGAACCTATAGATAGCTTTATCAGAATTATGGTGTACCCTCATTGCTCCCGGCATGGCTAAAGCCTCCGTCCCACATCAGCTCTTATTTTTTCATGAGAAGAGACTGTAAATGAGAGAACAATAACCAGGAGTGTTTCTCTTTAAGTTGTCTATATGTTTGCCTGCTTATTAATCAAATGTAGGGCGAGGCTTTAGCCTTGCTCCTCTCCGGGCGCCACATACATTACATTAGGCCTTCGGCGACCTTTTCCCCTCCCTTGATGGGAGGGGCCAGGGGAGGGTGGTTGCCCTTTTCCTTCACCCCCACCTAACCTCCCCCATCAAGGGGGAGGAACTCTTTGTTTGAATTTCCTAAGCATTAAATTAGGCCTTCGGCAACTTTGTTTACGGTCACACGGAGGGGCGAAGCATTTGCTGGCATTCCATTTTGAATGCAGTCTATTTTCTGAATAGCAAATGCTTCTCCCCTACAACAAACATTGAAATTCCTATACATCAAGATAATTTACCATAAGAGGTTCTAGAGTATTTGTCATTGCGAGAGGTTTTTTCACGAAGCAATCTTTTCTCAACTATTCAGGAGATTGCTTCGGACACTACCCTCGCAATGACACGTTAAACACAACACGGACAAACCTTGTCCCTGTAGATCGTTTGTCTGCGCCATCCTGAAAACCGCTTACATGCAATGAAAATTCCTCTACAATCAAGCTAAAATATGGAAGCGGTGAAGAATAACAAACCACCCGTAATCCCCCTTGGCTCTCCGTAGGGGGAAATCCCTCGTCCCCTTTTTTCTAAACTTATCCTTTTCTTCGCGTACTTTGTGCTTCTTTCTTCGTGTACTTCGTGGTTTACTTTTTGATACAATTGCCTTGCTTGTCCCCCCAGCTTAAAATCCCCTCATTCCACCCATTACACCACCTGATACAAATTCCGGATAGGTCGGCGTCATATGCTCTGAAATATCGAGGCCCATAGTCTCTTCCTCTTCGCTCACCCGGCCCAAACCTACTACTTTCAACCCGCCAAATATGATAATAGCACACAAGCATGCATAACCGATACAGATAATAAAGCCCAGCGCCTGTATACCGATATCACAAGTAATTCCATGATACGCAGGACGTATAAGCCCCATCACCCCGGTCGCAATACCTCCAATAGCCCCAGCCGTACAATGCACTCCACATGTTCCTACGGTATCATCAATCCCTATCTTATCGAGCGATTTTACCACCAGGGGAATAATTGCTCCACTCACAATACCTACAATAATAGCAAAACCCGGATGAAAAAAACCAGCGCCAGCACAGACAGAAACCATCCCTGCTATTGCTCCGTTTCCTGTGGTAAGAGGATCTGGTTTTTTATTTATCAGCCATCCGCCAAACAGTGCGCCAAGGATACCGCCCGCCATGCTCATCGTAACATTAATTGTGGTCGTAGGTAAATCATTCACAAGAACAGTAATCATCCCGCGTGCTGTTGCATGAGCGGTTGGTTCGCATAATGCGCCCAGTACCACAGAACCTACATTAAAGCCATAAAAAGATACACACAGGAGGAATACACCGAGTATCATCTGCGAAACATTGTGCCCCGGAATGGTATAGCATTCCCCGCGGCCAAACTCAAATAACCATGATTTCTTACTCGTACGGGCATATTTTTCTATCCGCGGCCCAACAATCATTGCAGCAATAAGGGCTGTCAAACCGCCCTGAAAATGTACCACAACAGAACCTGCATAATCCACATAACCCCATCTGGTCAGCGGCCCGGCAGACCATGCCATCCATCCAAAAAACGGATACATAAAACCACAATAGAGAACAACATAAATAAGGTATGCCTTAAAACTAAACCTCTCTGCTATAGACCCCGATGTTATAGCACACGAAACAAGGCAGAACCCCCACATCGTGAACCAGTGCCCATAGACATTTAACATATCAATATTCACCGGGTCGAGTACTCCAAGAAGACAATAATTCCAATTGCCGCAAAAAATAGCAAACCCGAATAACCACCAGACCAGGGTGCCGATGCCGATATTTGCGCATATCTTCATGTAGACATGGGTGGCATTTTTAGAGCGGACCTGTCCGCTCTCCAGAAAAGCAAAACCCGCCTGCATAAGAAAGACCAATATTCCGGTTATGATTAACCAAAGACCATAAACAATGAGGAGTATATCCCGCGCCAATACATCAACCACAAACCACCCTCCTTTCACAAAGTATCGTAAGTAAATGTAGGGCAAGGCTTCAGCCTTGCCTCCCCGCCTGAACATGCACGGGGGTACCAACCCTATATGCATCGAGCTAAAAACAGTGTTCCATAAAATAAGGAGTATCCCTTTAGAAAGAGAGCAATGCGTGTCCCTGTTCCCCTCTAATCCCCCCTAACCCCCCTTTAGAAAAGGGGGGAAACAAGGGATTTCCCTCTTTTTTAAAGGGGGATTAAGGGGGATTACGGGTGGTTTGTTATGCTTCACCATTTCCACATTTTAACTTTATGCATATGAGGGAGCAACCCTAAAGGGTCGCCCTACAGATCGTCATTCCTATAAAGTAAACTCCAAACTCCATTTGTTCAACTTACCGATATCTTGTCCGGCCATATCGGTAGGCCGTAAAATCCAATTTCCCTCTATTTGCTGTCCAATGAGAGCCGCCAGAGATGAAGCAGATATCGAATCATAGGTCGTAATTAAATTATCCTTACTGCCGCCTGTACGGTTATGAAGAATTACCTGTTGACCTGATGGAGCTACAAGCTCAACGCGCAGGTCTCCAATATAGGTATGGGTTATATCGACACTGACCTTAATTCCTTTTGCTACACCCGATTGGGTAATCCCAATAACACTCTGCGCCCCGGCAGGATTATTATCGGGAATTGTCAGGGCTGGCGCTGCTTCTCCCCGGATAACCTGAGATGCTGCTTCGAGGTCTATTTCAATACCCCAACTTCGCAGTGTACCGACATCTTGTCCGGCCAGATCAGCCACCTTGAGTACCCAGTTGCCTTGTGTTTGTGCACCTATAAGGGATGCCAGGTCTGAAGTATCTTCACTCGTATAGGATTTAACCAGATTATCCGCACTTGCGCCAGTACGGTTATGCAGAACAGCCGTACCATTTCCCGGCGTTGTCAGGCTTACTTTGAGATCACCAATGTAGGTATGCTCGATATTGATTGAGATAACCAGCCGTTTAATTTTCCCAGCTTGTGAGATCGTCAGTATGCTGGTTAAACCGGATGAATTATTATCGGGAATAGCTATATTTGGTTCTGTCTCAACACGGATATTTTGCCCTGTCGTATCCGATGGAGTTTTGAAATCAGCAACAATACCCGACAGCGACGCCCCATGGGACTTTGCATTGGGTCCCATTCCAAACTTTGCAAACACAGACCAGATACCGTTTTTGGCGGTAGAGTGCTCACCCGAACTCAACTGGCCTGCTGCATGCTTTTTATCGAGAGCTGCCAGTATGGAGTCGCGCATATCAAGGAAACTGGGATTAGCAGGTGATAACTTTAAGGCATCTACAACCAGTTGAACAGCCAGAACAGCGCCAATCTTTCTGTTCATTTCCATGATTGTGGCACACCAGATTTCGCCGATATTATGTTCTTCGGTATAACGGCCTTTTCCCACATCAGCAAAAGTATCAGGGAAATTACTATCGTAAGGGAATCCCCGTATGCCGCCGGCTTTTTTGACAACCCATGCGCCAACCACCGTGGTGTTATTGATAGTACACGCTATATAGTCTCCCCAGCCTTCTCCCATACCGCTACTCTGAGGAGCTTCTAATGCGCTGACATTCATGGGTCCTCCGACAAGGCGATTCGTCACGCCGTGCATAAACTCATGAAACACCACGCTGGAGTCAAAGGCCGTATGGCGGTCCGTTGATGTCACCAATCCCATGTTCATAACAGGGTTTGAACCGTCAATAGGGGTATACATATTAGCAGTTCCCCATACCGCGCCACTGTGGGCCCGCGCATCAACCCGGTCGGTCGCCACACCGCCCCGGCCAAGGTTATTATGCTGAAAGTTCCCATCCCCCTCCCGAAAGCCAAGCAGGTAAAAGAAGTCGTGCATGTAACAGTTATAATAGAAGATATTAAGAACCTTCTGATCATCGCCTTTTGAATCAGCAGGATTGAAGGTAAGGACACCATCCTGAACAACACCCTGAACCGCCGAGCCAGTATCTCCCAGGTGCGCATACACACTATTGCCTATTGTAGCATTCACCTCAACCCAGTCATCGGGAAAATTGAAGGGGAAATTCGGCAGAGGCAGGCCGTAATCTGTTAAAGGACTTGGGAAATGAGTCATTTGGCGAGCGCTTCCACCATCTACATGATACACGTTTCCTCGCGCTTTGACAGATTGTACGAGCTGTTTACAATAGAGTATCTCCCCGGTTTCAGCATCTGCCATAGTACGGTACTGACCTTCGTAATTTGGCATTGTTATGATCACCTCCCATGCTAGCCGGAGACCGCCATCCAGGGGAAACCAGATCAAAGCGGCCTTAATTTTATCGCCAAAGGGGCCAGGCTCAAAAACAGCAGGCTGGTCAGCTTTATCAGAAAGGATTGCAATAATCTTCGGTACAAAACCACTCAAATCTACACTTTTTGGAGTAAGTGGTTCTCCGAATTGATCTGTCATTTTGTATTCATCTCTGTCAGGCGTAGCTACATGCTGAGCCGTCTTTAACACAGCCTCTTGCACAGAGAGCTTTGGAATAACTTCCCTGTCATGATCAACTGCGACACTGCTGCCAACAGTCTCTTCCAGTCTGCCATCTGGCGCAAAACGTACCGTTTCTGCTGCCTGAAAGATAGATATGCCTTTATACTGTTGCTGCAAGTGAACGGCAACTGCACCGCTGCTGGCGCGTTGAATATGGGGGTCTGCCACAAACTCATTCGGCTGGGTTGCCGTCAGACCCAAAGCCTTGCTGATATTCCGCACGTGATCCAGGGCGCGTTGAATATAATTACCCGTCTCGGCAGGCCCATCTTCCGAGGTAATTACCGCGGGATTACCGGTGGTAGTATCGAAGCGCTTGATCCTGATCCGTTGAGATCCGGGGAGGCGGTCTGAAATCTCCGATGCGCGTGATTTCAGTTCCGCTTCCCGTGCAGGTGTAACTTTATTGACACTAAAATTCCTACGATCAATTTCTCGGCTCATGGCAATTCCTCCTTCTTTCTTAAACCCGAAATAACTTCTATGAAACACCATCGCAGGTTCAGATGTGTAACCTGAACCTCATGTATTATAACACTGGTTCAACGGTAATTCTATCGTGATCAACGATTGAAACCGGCCGGCAATTCCGTAGGGGCAGGTTTAAAACCTGCCCCTACTTGTATTTAATCTTACCTTGCAGATTCAAAACGTTTGTATTTGTTTTCCGTTTGGGCGAACACAAAGTTCGCCCCTACGCCTGGCCGCAAAACAAAAGTAGCCGAAGGTCTAGTTTGTTTTTCCTGTCTAATCCCGTAGGAATGTCATGATTATAGGATATATCTTCATCACTTTTCAGACAACCACACCCGCTCTTCAGGACTTTTCCATAATTGTTTCTGCAGCAAGAGTATAGGCCCGGGTTTATAATTTACGATACCATGTATCTGCGATAAGCTGTGTATTGAAAAGCATTTTTTCAAATTTAGTATATACCCCATGTCCAAAGAGGGTTGTCGTGCAGTTGGGGAAAAATAAGCCAGCGTCTTTATAATCAACTAATATGGTTTCACCATAATGAGGAACTCTCATCCTTGCCCGTATATTTTTCAGCCAGGTGTTTATATTAAAGCCTGTGCCCAAATATTGATCAAGCTGCTTATTAAGCCCATTATCAGTAAGAGCCGGAATATCTGTTCCGGCTATTCCCCATTGCTGTATATAATCTCCATCTTTTGTTCTCAAAAATCCTTTCATGCAGCCCCCAAGGTATCCGTATCCACGGTGGTTAATGATATTTAATAAACGGTAATTCCCTTTTCCCCAACTATAGCGGGGTGGTGTGCCAAAGGTAACAATATCCAGTTGAACCTCGCGAATTACCTCCAGAGCCTTATCAAACCGGGCAACATCTACCCCGCTGAGAACTAAAACCTTAAGAAGCTCATGTACCCCCTGCGACCGAGCCAAAAAATTTGTCAGCAGAGCAAACAATTGACCAGCGTGACTATGTCCAATCAACAATACCCGTTCTCCCCGGGATAGTTTTTTCTCCTTAACATTTACTGCCAGATTTTCAGCAAGTTTCATGGCTTCTTTCAATCTCCCCCAGTGATGATTTTCTGAAGACCAGATAAATCGTTCACAAGGAATAGTGCCGCCGATAGCCTTTTCGAAAAGCTCAACATATTCAGGCAAGTAATTACCTTTATCAGCAAGTATTGCATCAGTCCTTCTCTTGATATAATCATTCGCTTTCTTCAGCTTTGAACTTAACTTAGGATAGGCAGTTCTGATAGCATGGACAATACCAAAAGGGTCATCGCCGGCAAAAGTACCATGTACAAAATAGACGAGACCAACTTTTGCGTATGCCATTCGCTGTCCTAATTCGCTCATTTTCTCCCGCCATTCCTGAGACTGATCTTCCCATGCAGGTTGAGATGATTTTTTATGAAAAGGAACTATCTCGCAGAACGTGACATGGGTATAAGGGGTAGTAGGAGGGGTATTGGTATACTCCTGAGATAGAAAACCTGCCCTGGTAGTATAAGCAAAACCAAATAAAGTAACGACGAACAAAGCACAAAATACAAGAGAGGGACCTTCCATATACCTGTGCTCCTATAGCTATAGATAACTTAAGGAGAAATGCTCCGTTGTTATTCTTTTTCTAAACATTAAATTAGGCCTTTGGCTACTTTCGTTTTTTATGAAACCGTAGGGCAAGGCTTTAGCCTTGCTTCCCCGCTGGAATGTACCTGGGTAAGAGCAACCCTTTAGGATGTTACCCCATATGCATCAAGCGAAAACGTGTAAACGATGAAGAATAACAAACCACCCGTAATCCCCCTTAGTCCTCCGTAGGGGCGGGTTTGAAACCCGCCCCTACAAAAGGGGAAACCCCTCGTTCCCCCCTTTTCTAAAGGAGGGTTAGGGGGGATTAGAGGAGAACATGGGCATACATTGCTCTTTTTCTAAAGGAATACTTCCTTTGAAAATACAGATTTGTGCAGATGGATTAAGCAGATGCAAATCCGTCTTTTAGAAAATCGTTTCTGGTTAATTCTCCACAAAAGATTACCTATTCTACCTTTGATTTTGTGGAAAATGATACAAAATTTTCAGGATATTTTTTTGGAAAAAATTCTTGAAAAGTATAGAGGGCACTGAAGATGTTAAATAAGGCGTTTTTCTTATGGAATTGTTTACCAAACATCGTAACTTTTCGACCTCTTCATCCGATAGGCCTCTGGAAAGAAAATCACTCCACTTCAGAAGGCGGAACTGCAATCAGGTGTACATGGTATGGTATCAGGCAATAAGCCCATACTTCAATTGTTCCAGTGCATACACCACTGAGCCATCAAGTCTCTGTATGCCTCATAATCCTCGTCGCAGAAGAATGTCTGTAAACGGCGATTTCCTCGCTGAGTAACATGGTGTGGAACTTTTGGTACGACTACACGAGCAATTCTGGACATGCACACATCTTACCTATTTTAAAACAATGGCAATAATTAAGTATAGTGTCCCCAGAATTGCCAGAATTGCCAGAATTGACCAAAAAAATTATAGGCTAAGGTAATTCATCCGGCGGTTTAACATATGCCGCCTTTACTGCTTCCAATCGCCGGAGGCGGTCTGTCACACGCTGAGCGGTTGCATGGTCTGGTACCTCTACTATAAAATAACTCTGAAGATTGGGATCATCCGTATCGCGGTGCATTGGATGCAGCGTGAGATTGAATATCTCAATTATCCTCACCAGTTCCTTCGACTTTGCAGTGAGTGTACCACGTTGGTGGAGTGCACTCGCTACATCTGCTGAAACTTGAACGATAACTTGCATTGTTATCACCTCCTCTCTCGAATTGACCACATCAGCGCTGATTGGTACTGCTGTTGAGCTTGTATTACATGATGCAAAAGCGATAAACACGATAACCGGAAAAGCACGCCAGATTGCCTTTTTCATTGCCGGTTCTCCTCCTGACATTCGATATACTACTTATCATCCTTATCTTTATCGTCTCACGAAGCTACTGCCGTTCTCTCTTCGCCTGTACTCTTAATTTGTCCAATGTCTGTTACCTTAGACTCGTTTTCTTTTGCTAACTCCTCCTCAAGTACCTGAATTGCCCCGCTGATGCGCAGTAAGGTATTTCTCAGGTTTATTTGTTTACCCTCTAAATCAGCAAGTGCCTTTTGGCCGGATTCAAATTCAGTTCTGAGTTCTTTAAGACGTTGTTCTAATTTTTCTTTCATAATAAAATCTCCGATAATTTAATATAAGAATATTTCAATAACCCATTTTTCGTGCTATAGTCAACGCCAAAAATACGCTGACGTAGGGCAAGACTTTAGCCTTGCCAAGAGCAATCCTAAAGGGTTGCCCTACAAAGAAAATCTTGACTGCGAGATAATCCGTGAGATTTATATTATCAAGTTATGAGTAGGGTGGATTAAGGCGTTGGTTTTTGCGCCGAATCCACCACTACTATTTCCAAAAAAGGTGGATTCGCTATCGCTTAATCCACCCTACAGCAACCTACTTAAAAAATGAAAATTCCTATACAATCAAGATATAGTCGCATGGATTATCCAATAACCAAGCGCCTTATTCTTGAGGAGCACGCACCAACCCGGCGCCGATGTCAAAGGGATCTAACCCGCTTAGGCCATCAGTAATAGCCGAGCTAATCAGCCGGGCGGTCAATTGCCAGGAGGTAAGCACTCCAGTTTTCTTGATCTTTTCCGCCCAAAGTGCAGCTACACCGGTAACATGGGGAGTAGCCATACTGGTTCCGCTCTTCGAACTTAACCCACCTCCGGCCTTAGCCGAAAGGACTCCAACACCCGGACCAGAGACATTGGCGCCGGTATTCGAGAATGTTGCAACTGTGAAGCCATTGTTTCCCTTGCCAAGAGCACCGACTGAGATAATACCCTCTGCTACCGCAGGTGGGCTAACCGCAATCTCGAAGTTTGGATCTTCATCCCTTCGGCTCTCATTGCCTGCGGCCGCAACCATGATAGTCGCCGCCTGTGAAATGGCTCCCTGAGCTCGTATAAGCGAAGCAAGCCGTTCGAACAATTGCACGTTTGCCCTGTAGCCCTCCAGTGCTCGGGAAGTTGCCAATTCGGAGGGAAAACCTTGTGTTTCTTTTAGCCACTCAACATAGCCGGGGAAGTCCATGCCGAGGGACATGGAGATCACATTAGCGCCATTCTCCACAGCCCATTGGATAGCGCTGACGATCTGTTCGCTCGATCCACCTTGTGCACCGAGTACCTTACCAATCAGCACCTTCTTCACTCCTGGTGCAACCCCTATCCGTATGCCATCGACTGTTCTACCAAAAATGGTACCGGCGCAGTGCGTACCGTGCCCATGCTGATCACCATTGCCTTCGCCCGTAAAGTCCTCCTGAACGATATTCATGCCCGAAAATGCAGGATGTGAACCATCGATGCCCGTATCGAGTACAGCAACTACGACCCCATCACCAGTAAAAGGTGATGTATCCGCCCCTACAGACTGTATACCCCAGGCAATTTCACCGGCGGCAGGCTTTGCTGTGGCTTTGTCCTCAAAGGGGGCAATGAGCCTCATTGGAAAAGAGGGAGCAACGGCGACGACATCAGCATTGCGAGTTAATGCTAAGATTTTACTTCGGTCAACCTCCTCGACCTCGACAGTCAACCCTGCGGGGATTGATTCGGCTCCTCGTGGCAGTGAGAATGGTCCAAGGAATACATCACGGGTAGCTTCACGAATGGTCCGTAAGACAATGTGTTTCTCTTTCATATATTGCTCCTTTCATTATCTAAAGTGGTTGAAATTTTTCACAATATTGTGTTAGATCAAAGCTAAGGGTTCTGGTTGCAAATCTAAATACGTGAGATAAGATATTCTCAGGTCTATTTGCTTAGCCTAAGTCAGTAAGTGCTTTTGACCAGACTCAAAATTCTGCTCTAAATTCTTCAAGACGCTATTCTAATCTCTCCTTCAAATAAATTTTCCATAAAATCAGAATTACGAATAAAATCCCTTTAATAAGAAATACATGTCAATTTTATGTTGGAAAGTAAATTTAAATTATAAAGCATTAATTTTCTTCTCTAAAGCCTTGACTCGATCTTCAAGTTCTTTATTCTTTGTCATCAATTCATTGTTCATTGCATTGAGATCCCTAAATGCTTCAACCGTAAGGGCTTCAAACCCTTTAATTTCTAATCCTTTATATCCATCTCTAAACGTTGTGCCCCATACCGGAAATACTTCTTCAGCTTCTTGGGCTATTAGGCCCATCTGCTCACAAATACTGTTTCCAAATTTTTCAGGCTCTTTCCATCGGAAAGTAACGCCACGGAGTTTTAGCATTCTATTTAAAGATTCTTTTAGTGGTTTTATATCCTTTTTTAACCTCACATCTGATTTTACTTTCCAATATGCACTCCCTATTTTTTCAGCAGTACCGTTACCGTATAACGCAATATTAATACTTTCACCGCCCGTACCACAATAAACAGCACCCCTTGCATAAAGGTCGTGTGTATAAATACCACCACCTGACCATTGGGGAAATTCGGTATCTGGATTAAACCCATTTGTTCCTAAGTTTCCAGTTATCTTCTGTGAACCATAAACTTCTAATCTATCCCATAACTTGACGATACGTCCCTGAGGTGTTTGTCTGCCGAGGATCATTAATGCCCCATAGTCTGCCGCATTTTCAATTGCGGCATAGCCGGCGGTATTACCAAAGCCGCTATGTCTGTGATCTACGTTCGTAAAATAAATATCGGAATTTCCTGCATAGATTGCGCCCTTTGTCCAGAACTTTCCATTGGTTGAGTCGATATCGACTAGCGCCGTCTCTAAATTATTTTCGAACAAAAATCCTTGACCTATACATGTTCTTATTCTTAGTCTATGATTGCTATCAAAATATCCCTTCACAGCAGGCTTATCGGCAGGGCTTTTTCCGGAGGGACTTGCACTGTATATTACATGATTTGGATCTGTCGGATGCCATAACCATAAACCCCTTCCAACGCCCGAATTTGTACCGTCATTAACAGAAACTCCTAGTGATCTCGTAAACCCATTTACGTCTAACTTTGCATCTGAGCCTGTCGTCCCAATGCCAATGCTGCCAGTAACGATAAGAGCACATGGCTTTCCGTCACCCCCTTGGCCGCCTACATACACAGGTTGGGCAGTGTTCCAGTTCAGAAAAAGTCCTGCATCATTGTCGTTTACATAGTCTTTGCCATTGATGTGGCGGACTTTAATGAATCCATTCCCGCCTGCCCCAACAATCGTATTTCCATTGATATAAGCATCTCCATTGACTTGAAGCTTCGCCTTCAGCTCCGTCGTTCCAATGCCGACGTTGCCGTTGCGTAAATGGATCGACGGGTGCCAACTGCCATCGTACTTGTCGTAAAAGACCGGATATCCCCTGGCTGAGGTAGTGCCGTTATTCCCTTCGATATTCAGGGCGAAAGCCTGCCGAGAGTGGCTGTTCAAGATACCGAAAACCGTGGAATCGGACTGCAATACGAGCGGAACGTTGCCTGCCTGCGCTGTGCCATCGGAGTTCTCACTTCCAAAACCACCGGAATTAGTCACATGGAGACGATATAGAGGGGCTGTCGTCCCGATGCCCACATTACCATTATTCAAAATTGTCATCCGTTCCAAAAGTTCCACATCTTCATCCTTTTTCCCATCTCCCCCTGTAGCTATGCTAAGTGCACCACTTTTAGGATCGAACAACTGATAACATGAAAAACCATCGTTCAACCTCTTGCTCTTGTTAACTTTAGGATCATAGTAATTGTTGAAAAATAAACCCTTCCAGCCAATCTTACCCCATACATTGTCTCCAATATCTGTATGTGTGCTATTTGGTAGATATCCACCTTGTTTAAAAAAGATCTCTCTAACTCCAATATTGGCTAATTGACGGTCAGCACCACTAAGCTCACCTATTATGCCGTTAGCAATGGTTACTTTTGCCAAAATAATAGATAGACCATATTGATTAGAGGAAGAAAAGTTGTCGGTGGAATACATTCTTATTAACGGTCTTCTGATAATGCGATAACTACTGCCCTCTGGAATACGGTCACCTTCTATTTCTCTAGTAGTTAGATTCGTTATAAATAATTCTATAGTCAAGTAATATGAGCCATCATCATTAAAATATATTGTAGGAAATTTTATAGGTACCTCTATTAATTTACTTAGATGTGGTGGTTTTACATTATCATTATTATCTATATAAGCTTGGCCAGGGTTGCCCCTCTGTTGACCTATAGAGGCTAATGGAATACTTCTGCCCTCTTTATCGATGGCTAAACCTTCTTCGATAGTTAACTCAGAATCACCTGTCTTTTTTACAATTAACCCCCCGGCAATTCCCCAACTATGCAAATTGGCATTATGCATTCGCATAACAGGTATATGATAATGTTCAGCATCCTGCAAATGATCTTTTGTTTGATGGGAAGTTGAAGAAGATACATCATTATAATCGGTTATTTTAAGCTCTCTAATCTGCATATCTTTTCTCCTAAAGCATAAGTTGTTTGGATTATTAGTTTATTTTTTCAAGGTAAAGTTTGTGTGGGCTGGTTTTTCTAATTGAACTATTTCATTAATCTCAGTCATTGCACGCTGCAGTTGTATAGAACTTTTGGTATAGTTGATTATAACTCCAAACTCATGAGGGTTTTCTGGTATTCTCCAGTCAAAATCATCATGCGCTTCGCCTCGGTCAACTATAATAAGACTTCCGTCGATATCTTTTGTCATTCCCCAGGGTTTAACAAAAGAACTATCCCTACTTATTTCTTCTAGATTTATTGGCGCTGGCGGAATTGAAAGGCGCCAAATCCTGGCGGGCTCTGCCACTCGAGTATCACTACTCAAAGGCTTTACACCATAATCGAGAATGAGAATATGTTTTGCATCTTCTACATAAAGGGATGTAGGAAACACTGGTAATGGTTTATCTGAAGGAAGTTGTGCCAACAAAGAAATCATATGGCCCGTTTTGAGATCTATCTGGCTTTGTTGCACAAAGCCGGATAAATATCTGATATACTAAGAGAATAAGGGAAAGAGTACCATAAATTATTTTGTAGGATAAGTATATCAGTATGA